>DATNRE010000473.1:0-10054 GCA_036703685.1 Candidatus Obscuribacterales bacterium | reverse complement strand
TACGGTGTAGGGGTTTTTAGTTGATGTGAATAACTGGATTTAGGGATGGGTTAACGTTTTAATTTGATGTCTATTTGATGTGCAGTGGTTGATTATTCCTTATTGATCATTCTCAGATGGCCTGCTATCAATCAATTGGATAAACTCTTTTAATATTTGTTCATAGCGATCGCCAGCTATCTGACTCACATCATTATGATCAGCACCTTCCACCCAAAAAGATAATTTAGGGGTCTTGATCGCTTCAAATAATCGTTGTCCGTGACTGAATGGAATCACCTGATCAATAGTTCCATGAATTACCAAAACCGGAACTTTAACGGCAGAAATTTTGCGAAGATTAGCAAATTTATCAAAAGGATATAAGGGCAAATCTATTTTCACCCGAAAGGTACTCACAAATGTACTTTCAAGAATTAAACCCGCCAGGGGTTGACGGGATGCTAAATCCACCGATGGCCCGCCCCCCAAAGAACGGCCATAGGCAATAATTTGATCGGGAGGAATTTTTAACTGTTGTGTGAGATAATCGTAGGCAGCATCAATGGCTTGATAAGTACCGAGTTCCGAGGGTTTCCCTTGACTCATTCCATAACCCGGATAATCATAGGAAAAAACGGCAAATCCACTCTGACGAAATTGTTCTAATAAAAAGCGAATATCTCCTAAATCCTCAGCATTGCCATGACTATAAAGAATTGTATATTTAGCTTTAGGATTCGGTAAATATAACGCCGTAATCTTGACATCTTGAGTGGTTTTTAGGGTGAGCAATTCAGGCGTCAGTACATAACTAGAAGGTGGGGGGATAAAAATTAAGCGCTCTGAATAGAAATACGCCCAAACTCCAACGGCAATATATAAAATAATCGGAAAACGGATGATTCGTTTAAGGGAAAACTCACCAATAACAAAGCGTTTGATCAAAGTCTGGCGATTGATCATAATATTTACCACCTAAACAACTTTTTATCCTAATTTTGTAGTTTAATAGAAGATGTGAACAATTAATAGAGTCAACAAACTGTAAGGAGTCACTATGGCAAAGTATCCCGAAGATCTGAAATATTTAGATACCCATGAATATGTCAAACTCGATGGCGAAATTGCTACCATTGGCATTACTAGCTTTGCGGTGCAAGAACTTGGAGATATTGTCTTTGTAGAATTACCCAATGTGGGGGATGAAACCCAGAAGGGGGAACGGTTTGGAACCGTTGAGTCTGTAAAAGCGGTGGCGGAATTATTTTCCCCCATAGGTGGCAGCATTATTGAATGTAATACGACCCTAGAAGATGCCCCCGATATTCTATCCAATGACCCCTATGAATCGGGATGGTTAATTAAAGTTAAAATTAGCGATGTGAGTGATTTAGATGATGCTTTATCCGTAGAACAATATCAAAGTTTGGTCGAAGGACATTGATAATTTTTAGGGTTTTAGGTGTGGTCAAAATCTTTATCAAACAATATTTATGGCTGAGTTATCTTCTATATCCGTTCCCGAAAATATTACCTTTGATCAAGGCATAGAAATTACTGAACTATTGTTAAATGAACTGGCAGATAACTCCTTATCGGAGGTTGAAATTAAAAGAACGATCACGGAGTTAGTCAAAACTCATAATGGAGCTAGGGGCTTTTTTGTCACTTATTTAACCGATGGTCGTACTTGTTTTGATCAGCCGATCTATCCTATTATTCAAGCCTTAGAAACCTCGCCAGAAATTGTCTCAGACCTACTGGTTAAAAATGTGGCGATGTCTTCGGCAATGGTCGTGTATCATCATCGACATAATAACCTGGAAATGTCGGAAAGTTCACAACGAGTGGTTCAAAGGTCTACGGGTTTAATTCAACAGTTGAATTGTCCTTTATTGCGATCGCAACTTCAAGACTTATTAAACAGTGCTAAAACCCGGGAAGGAACCTATCAAGACTTCTTAAAACGTTGGGAATATGACTCAGAGCAACTGGTCGCTATTGTCAAGATTTTAGAACGCTTATTATCCTCTGATTAACGGGGACTCAGGGACTGAATCAATCCCCCTAAAACATCGGATTTAGGAGGATTGGATCGGGGGTATTTTAGACTTGATTTTTCCCCCAGACTAACAGACATCTGAATTAATTTTAAACCAGAACTTTAGTTTGCAATTCGGCTTTTTGGGCTTGATATTCGGCTAACTGTTGTTCAATTTCTGTTCTGACAATTTCCCGATATTCTAAGAAATGTTCATTATGGGCGCACAGGGTTAAATACTGATCCCAGACGGCGGGATTATGTTTGATAATACTAAACAAATATTGCCAAAATTTCCAGCGAGTTTGGCGTTTAATTCCCTGTCGCCAAATTACGGTGACTAAGGCTTTTAAATCAATCCAACTGGGGAATTTACCCGGGGGTTGACATTTGGGCGCGCCCAACTTGAGGAAACAGCGATAGGTACGTTCTAAATAGCGTTCAGGATCATATAATTGCCAGAAGGTTTCAATATATTCCTGGGCAATTTCTTCTACTGGACGGGTGGGAACAAAGTTAATTAAAGTCGTTTGGTTAATATCAAATTTTTGGGGATTAATTAACCGCCCTTCTTTCTCTAAACGATGCCATAATGCTGTATTGGGTAGGGCTTGTAACATACTAAATAAAGCCGTAGGAATGGCAGATTGTTCGACAAATTCGATAATTCGAGAGCCCGCCCCCGGTTTTTCCCCATCAAATCCTAGAATAAATCCCGCCATCGGACGTAAACCAGCCCGGATAATTTTATCAACGGCTTCTAATAGGGGACTGCGGTTATTTTGATATTTTTTAGTCATTTCTAAACTACTGGCATCGGGGGTTTCAATCCCTAAAAATACCGCATCAAAATTACATTCTACCATCGAATCCATTAATTCACCATCATCGGCTAAATCAATAGAGGCTTCGGTATTAAACCGGAAGGGATATTGATGGTCAGCTTGCCAAACTTTTAGGGCTTTTAACAGTAATTTGACATTACGTTTATTCCCAATAAAATTATCATCCACCATGAAGATTGATCGCCGCCATCCCAATTCATAAAGATAGTCTAATTCCTTTAATAATTGTTCCGGGGTTTTGGTGCGGGGTTTGCGACCATAAAGCACAATAATGTCACAAAATTCGCATTGAAACGGACATCCCCGGGAGAATTGTACCGACATAGAATCATAGGCATCTAATTCTAATAAATCATAACGGGGAATTGGAGTTGAGGTGACGCTGGGTTTTTCTTCGGTGCGAAATACCCCGGAAGTTTGCCCTTTTTCCAGAGCTTCGACAAACATGGGCAGGGTAATTTCCCCTTCATCTAAAATCAGGAAATCCGCCCCGGAATTTTCAATTTCATGGGGGACAGAAGTGGGATAGGGGCCACCCACGGCGACTAATTTCCCCCGTTTTTTGGCTTCTTGAATTTGGGCAATGAAATCCACTTTTTGGACAATCATTCCCGAAAGAATAACTAATTCTGCCCAGTCCCATTCGGCTTCGGTGACGGATGTAATATTGCGATCAACCAGTTTAAATTCCCAAGTTTGAGGTAAAATTGCCGCCACGGTAATTAATCCCAAGGGCGGTAATAAGACTTTGCGATCGACTAATTCTAGGATTTTTTCATACGACCAAAATGTAGACGGGAATTGAGGATAAATTAATAGGGTTTTCATGGTAAAAATGGTAATGTTGAGTTAATATTATTTTAGAAAATTCGCTAAATAGTACCAATGAATTTTTCACCCAGAATTTTTCAGCCAGCGATTGAAATCGCGTCTACACAAACGAAGAATTTTTCAGCCAGCGATTGAAATCGCGTTTACACAAACGAAAAATTTTTCGCCTAGCGATTAAAATCGCGTTTACACAAACGAAGGATTTTTCAGCCAGCGATTGAAATCGCGTCTACACAAACGAAGTCCGCCTGCGCGGACTAATGAATAGACTAACATAATGTTCTCTGATTTTATCTTTAACCCGCGCAGGCGGGTTTGGGTTGTGTAGCTGCGATTTCAATCGCCGGATCTCTGGATCTCTCATTGTTGGCGCTATGATACAAACGTTCACATTTCACCAAATCATACAGGGTTATCATAAATATGGCCGTTAAAATAGGAGATCTGGCTCCTGATTTCACCTTAACTTCGCAAACGGGCAAATCAGTGAGTATTAAAGACTTTCGGGGTCAAAAATCCGTTGTCCTCTACTTCTATCCCAAGGATGATACCCCGGGCTGTACCGCCGAAGCCTGCGCCTTTAGAGACAGTTATCAAGTTTTTAAAGATGCCGGGGCGGAAGTGATTGGGATTAGTTCGGACACGGCCCAATCCCATCAACAGTTTGCCACAAAGTACAATCTGCCGTTTATTCTATTGAGTGATACCGGCAATAAAGTGCGTCAACTCTATGGTGTTCCCGCGACGATGTGGGTACTCCCGGGTCGCGTCACCTATGTGATTGACAAGGACGGCGTAGTGCGACATCTGTTTGATTCTATGCTAGATTTTTCCCGTCACGTTGAGGAAGCGTTAACTACCCTGAAATCGATTCCAACGGCATAGAATTTTAATCAAAAATCGCCTCTATTCAATGAATACAGACTATAAAAATACCCTGACTCATTTAAGGCAAGAATTATCTCAAACGTTGCCCAAGCTCACCCAACTCCTACCTCAGTTTATGCTGGCCGTGGGGGTGGGTTATTTATTTGCTTGGTTACATATTCCCGTGGGATGGTTAATTGGGCCAATGATTGTGGGGATTTTTTATGCGGCCTTTCAGGGGAAACCCCAACCTCTACCCCCGATCTTTTTTATTGTGGGTCAAGCTATTGTGGCGATCGCAACGGCTACGGGCTTTTCCCTCAAAACCATCGGGTTAATGGGGACTTACGCCTTCCCCCTGATGCTCTGTATTCTAGTGACCGGGGGGATGAGTATTTTAAATGGTTATTTTTTAGGGCGTTGGGGGGGAATTGACCGGGCGACGGGGTTCCTCAGTTGTGTTCCTGGGGCGAGTTACAGCTTAATTGCCATGAGTGAGGAAATGGGGGCGGATGCGATCGCCGTTGCCCTGTTACAATATCTGCGAATTCTGTTAGTGGCCTTAATTATTCCTACCCTCGTCGGGTTTTGGTTTGGGGGGGATGGGGTTGTCGGGTCTGTGGTTGCTATTCCTTTAGACACTTCACCTACTTTACCCCTACTTTACAACCTGGGAATTCTGGGGGGTTGTGCGGCATTAGGAATCATTTTAGGGGAAAAGTTTAATTTACCTTCAGCCTTGTTTTTAGGGCCGTTTATCGTGAGTTTAATGGTCTTTTGGACAGTTCCCTATTCGATTAAAATGCCGCCTTTGCTCTTTACGATTGGCCTATTATTTGTGGGATTATCTGTGGGTTTGAAGTTTGACTGGCAGAATGCTAAAAAACTCCAGAAGGCTGTTTTAATTGAATTTTTTTTAGTTCTGATCTTGATTCTATTTTGTTTGGGTGCGGGTTATATTTTCCATCAAATTACCCAAGTTGATACCATGACAGCCATATTAGGTTCCACACCCGGAGGAATTACGGCGATGATCGCCACGGTTATTCAACTGGGGGGAGATGCGGGAATTGTATTAGCGATGCAAATGACTCGAATGTTATTGATATTATTAATTAGTCCTTGGTTTGCAAATGTATTAATTAAAAGTCAAAAACAATCTAACCTCAGCTAGTTGTTGAGCTTTAGCTCCTCCTTAGCAGATGATCGCAACAACAAACTATTGTGATATAATATCTTAAAAATCATTAATCTATTGATTAATTGAGGGCAATGTCACCAGAAACACTCCTAAATGGGTTAACATTACCGCCCACCCAAGACGAACTACCCTATGACGATGGAGTCCCCATGGAAACCCAACGCCATAAAATGCAAATGGATCTACTCATTGATCCGTTAATTCCTTGGTTAGAACCGCGAGAAGATGGTTATGTTGGGGGCAATATGTTCCTCTATTTTAGTTTAGCCCAAGTGCGGAACCAAGACTTTAAAGGCCCCGATTTTTTTGCCGTATTAGGTGTTCCCAAAAAAGAACGAAAAAGTTGGGTCGTTTGGGAGGAAGGAAAGGCTCCCGATGTGATTATTGAACTCTTATCACCCAGTACGGCCCAAGAAGATAAAACTAACAAAAAAATCATTTATCAAAATCAAGTTCGAGTTCCTGAGTATTTCTGGTTTGACCCCTTTAAGCCTGATGATTTGGCAGGATTTATCTTAAGTAATGGTAGTTATGAACCCATTTTTCCTAATCAATTCAATGGGTTATTCAGTCAACAATTAGGCTTATCCTTAGTCCGATGGTCAGGGGTTTATAAAACCGTTGAAACGGTATGGTTAAGATGGGCAACTCCAGAGGGTGAAATTCTGCCCACAATTGATGAATTATCCGCACAAAAAGCTGAAGAAGCCCAGCGTCAAGCCGAAGAAGCCAGGCGTCAAGCTGAAGAAGCCCAGCGTCAAGCTGAAGAAGCCAGGCGACGCTCTCAGGAATTGGAAACCTTACTCAACCGCTACCGTCAACAATTTGGCGAATTATCTGAATCTAGTTCTGATTA
This sequence comes from Candidatus Obscuribacterales bacterium, assembly GCA_036703685.1. Classification (GTDB taxonomy): domain Bacteria; phylum Cyanobacteriota; class Cyanobacteriia; order Cyanobacteriales; family Microcoleaceae; genus Planktothrix. The sequence continues at coordinate 3,431 of DATNRE010000473.1, read as the reverse complement.
GTTTTGAGATCAAATTGGGTATTCTGAAAATAGGTGCTATTAAAGCCAATTAATCTCAAATTAGAGGAAGGTATAAGCAATGAACCCCACCGAGAAACAATCCTTAGAAAGGCAATATGGAGCCGAGCGTATCCGTAAAATGGAACGCTTGAAACAGGTACAAAAAGTGATTATGTTACTATCACTGCTGGCTTTTTTTGGTAGTAGCATATTTGGATTAGGAAAAGTGTTTAAAGGTGCATTTGAAAAACAACCTGAAGTAACTCAAACCACGGAAGAACAATCTGCAATTGCTTTATTACAAAAGCAAGAAAAAGGTTATGAAACCGTATTAAAACGGGAACCCAATAACCCAACAGCTTTGGAAGGTTTATTAAATGTTCGCCTGCAACAAAATGATATTCAAGGAGCAATTGAACCCTTAGAAAAGTTGGTCAAATTATATCCAGATCGGCAGGATTATCAAAATTCATTAACTGAATTAAAACAGAAAAATAAACAATAAATTCCAGTTATGAAACATTTAGACTACTGGATAAAACAGCAAAAACAGCAACAGTTAGAAGATCAAATTAGAGCGGAACAAGCCAGAACAGAAGTTCAAGCGATTGTTCAAGCATTAATAGAAAAATTTTCTATTAAAAAAGTTATTTTGTTTGGTTCTTTGGTTCGGGGAAAATTTAATCAAAACTCTGATATTGATTTAGCGGTAGAAGGAGTGCCAACCAGGGATTATTTTACGGCCGTTGCGATCGCCAATACCTTAACATCCCGATGGGTTGATTTAAAGCCCCTAGAAGACTTAGAACCTCACTTTCGAGAAAGGGTTTTAGCCACAGGAGAATGTGTTTATGAAGCCAATGTCAACAAGTAAAATTAGAGAACTAGCGACTGATATTGAAATTGAGTTAGAACGTTTAGGAAGGTTGGAATTAGCGATCGCGCAAGTCTATCAGGAAGTTCAAAATGATCCAGACCGGGCTACAATTTTTCATGAAAGTCTAGCTTTAAAGTTACATAACTTTTATACAGGTTGTGAGCGGATTTTTCAACTTATTATTTCTGAATTAAATGGTTCTTTACCCTCAAGTTTTGATTGGCATAAAAGACTTTTAAATAGAATGAGTATAGAAAGAGAAGGGTTTCCGGCTATTTTGACTCCAGACACCGTTATTCTGTTAAATGAGTATCTAGGTTTTAGGCATATTGTTAGAAATTTGTATGGTTTTGAATTAGATCCAAACAGGCTAGAAAAACTTGTTAACAATTACCCTTCAGTTTGGCATCAAGTTAACTTTGAACTCCGAGAATTTATCAATTGGCTTAGACAACTCGCTGAACAGTTAGAATAATCAGGAGTTATGCAGAAATAGGCTTTCTTGAAGCCTGAAAGTTATGGGGATGAGTGATCCAAGAGGAGAGGGCTAAAGCCCAACAACGGTTTGATAAAATTTCTCTAACCCAGCGACACAAACTTGATCATCAAAAATCAGATGATGGCGTTGACTCATTTGTTCAGAAATTGTTTTTCGCCCTACGGGATCTAATCCTAATTTAACCGCAATTTTAATATATTCGGCTTCATTTTCTGCAATGGTTTCGGTTAACCCAATCATTTTTAAGAAACTATCCGCATGACGTCCGCGCATGAATTCCCCAGGACAAGTTACGATCGGTAAATTACAAGCGATCGCTTCTAAAGAGGTATTTCCCCCCGACCAAGTAAAGGTATCTAAAAACACATCAGAAAGCAAATTTAACATCAAATAATCAAACCGTTTAGGGACGTTTCTGTGTAAACAATAATCTTGATCATTTAACCCATAATTAGCAAATGCTTGTTTTAACCGATTATTTAATAGGGTTCCTCGGAAGAATAAAAACCTCGCATTAGGAACTTTTACCGCAATTTCTGGTAGAATATAATCATATTGAGGCAAATATTTAAACGGCGCTTGACAACATAAATAAATCACCGCATCCTCGGGTAAATCATAATCTGAACGGGTTTTAACTAAGGCTGGAATATCTTGCGGTTGGGGATAAGCAACCCCAATATTAGGTAATAAAACTAGGGTTTCTGAGTAATGTTCCTGGGGGTTTTCCGGTTCCATTAATTGACTAGAAAGAAAATAATTAATAGTCGGTAGTCCCGAGGTTACGGGATGACCCCAAGCGGTGCATTGAATGGGCGCTAAACGCAAGGCGGCGAGTTCCATTGTTGGGGGGTTCATGCCAATTTCTGGATAGACTAAAATATGCAGTTTATCCTTAATAATTTGTTCGGCAACCGCTTCTAAATTGTCGGGAATATGATGGAATTGATCACTATATTGTCGAAACTGTTCCGTAACGGGATCGGGAGAATTGCCAGTATAATAAGAGTAAATTTCAAACTGATTATGATTAGCATAGCGCAACCAACCTGTTAACCAAAGTGACCCACTATAACAATGCAAATAATTAGAAACATATCCTACCCTGATTTTATCTTCAACTGTTGGTAGGGTTAACGGTTGCACCCATTGGGGATATTTTGCTGACATCATCCGATGGAGGAAATCACCATAAATCCGTTGTTCTTCTATGATATTTCTCGCTTGATAACCTAGGTAAAAATTAGTAAATCGTCCCATTCCTAAAAACGCCTGTTCTAAGGTTTCTGGATCATTAAAATCTGTTGTTTCAACTAGGGTTTTTAATCCTGTTTTAAACCGTTCTTGATAATCACTAATTTCCTCAACGGAGTGATAGAACATCGGAACTATTAAATTTTTTAGTAATATAAATGTATAATCTTTAGGTAAACATTCCGAGGCTATTTCCGCTTGTGTAATTGCTTCCTCTGTTCTTCCCTGATAGAGAAGATTTGTAATTAGGGTAAAGTGCAGAGGTGCAAATTGGGAATAAAACTTTAGGGCTGTTTTTACAATATTAATTGCACTATCATTTTCTCCCAAATTCCAGTAACAGTGATGGAGTTTTTCATAAGTATTAACATCTCCCTGTTGTAAATTGAGTAGTTTTTGATATTGGGCGATCGCTCCTTGATAATTCCCTAATTCATACAAGCGATCGCCAAAACTTTTATAATAGGGTGCGGGATTTTGTTGTCTTTCTTGAGCTAGTTCTAAATTGTGCAAAATATCAGGATGATCAGGAAAAATTTGTAAAGCAATTTGATAGTTTTCTAAGGCTGATTCTATTTGATTTTGCAATAGAAAAAGATTTCCTAAGTTTAAGTAACTACCAAAATGATTCGGGTTAATATTAATTCCTTGACGGTAAAGGGTTTCCGCTTCTATAAATTGCCCCTGTTGCGTTAAGAGATTTCCTAAGTTATTATAGACATCAATATGATCGGGTTTTAATTGGATTGTTTTTTCGTAGGCGGCGATCGCTTGTGAAATTTGATTCAATTTTTCCAAACA
>DATNRE010000472.1:0-10270 GCA_036703685.1 Candidatus Obscuribacterales bacterium | reverse complement strand
CTGAACCTAGTGATGGTCTCTCCCTGCGATCGCTACATACCTTGAGATTTGGGGATTTTTCCAGACCAGATACCTCGCGGGAATTTTGCGATCTGATCACTTGTCCCACCCTCGCCCAAGCCGCACCGATTAATATTCCGCCCCAGGTACCCCAACCCGATCCGAATCGTGATCGCTTTTTACCTCGACCTCCGATTCCCCCCAAACCCGAACCCCCGTCCCAGGATGAATTAACTCCTACCCCGACCCCCGCCCCGACCCCGCCCACGGATGAAACCCCGATTTCGGTTCAACGGATTAATGTGACGGGTAGCAGTATTCTCACTTCAGAGGAAATTCAAGCCTTAGTTAGACCCCTAGAAAATAGCTCTCTTACTCTTACTCAATTGAGAGAATTTGCGGATCAAATTACGGCCATTTACTTAGAGCGGGGTTACATTACCTCTCGGGCAATTGTTCCCGAACAAACCATCAATAATGGCATTGTACAGATTCAGGTAATTGAAGGAACCTTAGAAAATATTGAAGTCGAAGGAATTAAACGCCTCCATCCCTCCTATATCACCAGTCGGATTAATTTAGGGGCCGCTAAACCCCTGAGTACGGCCGCCTTAGAAGACCAATTGCGACTACTCAGGATTAACCCCCTATTTGAAACCGTAGAAGCCAGTCTCAGGGCGGGAACCCAAGAAGGTCAGAGTATTTTAATTGTGCGGGTCGTGGAAGCGCCCCCCTTTGGGGTGAGTTTGAATGTAGATAACTATTCCCCCCCAAGTATTGGGTCTGAACGCATGGGGATGAGTGTGCGCCATCTCAACCTCACCGGTCGCGGGGAATTCCTGGGACTATCTTATAATACCACTCGCCTGATTGCCGATGGGGAATCGGATATTATTGATGCTTTGTATAGTATTCCGATTAACCCGATGAACGGAACCATACAACTGAGAGTTCAACCTTATCAAAACCGCATCACTCAAGAGCCCTTCAACGCCCTGAATATTGAAGGGAAATCCCAACGGTATGAAATTAGCTATCGTCAACCGATTATCCGTAACCCGATCTCTGAATTTGCCCTATCCTTTGGCTTTGCTTACCAAGATAGTCAAACCTTTTTAGATAATAACGGAGAACCCTTTGCCTCCGGGCCTGATAGTAAAGGGTATACTCGCACCAGTGTACTGAAATTTGGACAGGACTATGTGGTTCGGGACGCAGAAGGGGCTTGGGCCTTGCGATCGCAATTTAACCTCGGTTTAGATATCCTCGGCGCTACGGATGTTAGTACCCCCAATGCAGCGTTTTTCAGTTGGTTAGGTCAAGTCCAACGGGTACAACGTTTAGGGGAAAATAATCTCCTCATTGCCCAGGGGGATATTCAATTATCGGCCGATCCCCTATTTCCCTCGCAACAATTCGTTATAGGGGGTGCCCTATCCCTCAGAGGATATCGTCAAAATGTGCGGGCTGGGGATAATGGCTTTCGGATTTCCCTAGAAGATCGGATTACCCTTGATCGAAATCAGGACTCCGAACCTGTGTTTCAACTCGCTCCCTTTATCGATTTTGGCACGGTTTGGAACCATAACCGCAACCCTAACCGAATTATCGGCAAAACCTTTTTAGCAGGTGCAGGACTAGGATTAATTTGGCAACCTGTATCGGGGTTAAATCTTCGCCTAGACTATGGGATTCCCTTAATTAGTATTAGCGATCGGGGCAATAATATTCAAGACGATGGGATTTATTTTAGTGTGACTTATACTCCTTAAGCTACTTTTTCAATTGATCAAATTCTGCGACCGTAATTCCCTTGTCTTGATATTCTTCGGTGAATCATCTCAAAAACATAAACTAATTCAGATAAAGCTGCTTCTGAGCTTTTTCCCCAAGCATGACAACCCGAAATGGCTGGAACATAAGCCACAAATGTTCCATTATCATCAGGACGGGTAACAATCGTATAGTCTTGTAAAATCTTCATGGCTATCTAAATCACGCACGCAATATTCAGAATTAGTTAATTTAATCCTATCTAAATCTAGGTATTTTGGCTACTGCAATTAACCCCAACCAAAAACCCGGTTTATTGAAGAAACCCGGTTTTTGATGTTTTGCAAAAATTAACATTTAACCGGGTTAGTTTTGATCAAGGAATTTTTAGGGTGAATAATCAGTAAAATTGCTTAGTCCTGTGGGCCGAAAATTCCTGAATTACCATGGGATGCCAGAGTCAATGATCCGTCTTTAACTCATGACTGATTAGGGTCAGGGGTGATTATCAGGATAAATTTTGAAAAGCTGTATCTAGTCCTATTTTAATTTTTTTGTTTATTGTAACTATTTTTATAAAAAAATCATATAAAAAATTAAAAAAATGTTAATTTATGGCTTAAAATAGCTTTTAAAGCTATAAAATTGCAATTAAGTTTTGAATAAACCCTAAAACTTTAATTTAAAGCCCGATCTATTAAAATCTCCCCTTTCCTTTCTGGGGCAGTTAGACAATAATGGCTGTATCAAAGCAATAAAAGCACTGCTGTAGCAGTAGGGGCGGGTTTAACTCCATCTTTGCTGATTAACCCCAACCCCGGTAAACCCGACCGTTAACAGTCAAAAGTCAAAAGCCAAATTTTCAACAAAAACCGATAAGGAGAAACAATCGTGAAATTAGCAGTCTACGGTAAAGGCGGAATCGGTAAATCAACCACAAGCTGTAATATTTCTGCTGCTTTAGCCAAACGGGGTAAAAAAGTCCTGCAAATTGGCTGCGATCCCAAACACGACAGCACCTTTACCCTCACGGGATTTTTAATTCCCACGATTATTGATACCTTGCAGGAAAAAGACTTTCATTACGAAGATATTTGGCCAGAAGATGTGATCTACAAAGGCTATGCCGGGGTTGATTGCGTCGAAGCGGGGGGCCCTCCGGCAGGTGCAGGATGTGGCGGTTACGTCGTGGGAGAAACCGTCAAACTCCTGAAAGAACTCAACGCCTTTGACGAATACGATATCATCCTATTTGATGTCTTAGGGGACGTGGTTTGCGGTGGTTTTGCCGCCCCCCTCAACTATGCCGACTATTGCGTCATTGTCACCGATAACGGTTTTGATGCCCTGTTTGCCGCCAACCGCATCGCCGCCTCAGTCCGAGAAAAAGCCCGGACTCACCCCCTACGGTTAGCGGGTTTAATTGGCAACCGGACTTCTAAACGGGATTTGATTGAAAAATATATTGAAGCCGTCCCCATGCCCGTTTTAGAAGTGTTGCCCTTAATTGAAGATATTCGGGTTTCTCGCGTTAAGGGAAAAACCCTATTTGAGATGGCCGAAACCGATCCCTCCCTCAACTATGTCTGTGACTACTACCTGAATATTGCCGACCAACTATTATCCCAACCCGAAGGAGTCGTCCCCCAAGACACCCCGGATCGGGAATTATTCTCCCTGTTATCAGATTTTTATCTAAATCCGAGTCAACCCCTTGTTCAAAGTCACGATCCTGAGCTAGACCTGATGATGGTTTAATATGTCTAGCTATCTCAGGATGAGGATATAGAGGTTATGGCTTTCTTCAAAGACTTTTCCGTCGCACTTAAAGATAAGTGGTTGCAATATTACCAGGCCAATCGGGATTGGCTGGTGCTGCAAATGGATTTGAATTCAATCCCGACCCCAGATGGCGGTCGAAGACCTGCCTCATCCCTCATTTTGGGAACGATCAACGCCCTTGACCCCGAGGCAGCCCAATTGATGTTGCCATTTTCGAGGCTCAATCCCGATCCCGAAAAACTGATTGAGGTATTAGGGCTACATTTTGACCCGGATTTGGCGTTGGGAGGTAGGTCTACATCGGAACAGTCTACAACCGTTGCGGTTCCAGCCTATCAAGCCCCAGCCGTTTCCCCGGGTTATGCTCCATCGCCGGAAATACCCCTATCCGTGGCCAAGGCTGTCCCTGGATATCATCCTCCCGCACCTCCAGAAACACCGAGTTTAGAGGAGGATATCACCCCAGCACAAACACTCAATGTTGCGGGTGCTGTGGCGGTGGCTGGCGCTGCGGCGGTTGTAGGCGGGGCTGTGGTGATGGAGGAAACCCTGGATGAATTCGATCTCGAAGTCGAAGAAGATATCTCCATCGATGATGACTTGGACATGGGGGATCTGGATACGGATCTGGATGAAGATCTGGATTTAGATATCGACACAGAGACCGCTACCGCCGCCGAGGAAGATTTTGATCTCGGTTTAGAGGATGAATCAGAATCCCTGGGGACTGATGACTTGGATATGAGCTTGGAATCCGATGAACTTGAATCCGATGATTTGGATATGAGTTTGGAGTCCGATGAACTCGAATCCGATGACTTGGATATGAGCTTGGAATCCGATGAACTCGAATCCGATGATTTGGATATGAGTTTGGAGTCCGATGAACTCGAATCCGATGACTTGGATTTTGGGCTAGAGTCGGAAACAACATCGGCGGAATTGGACATCAATACCGAATCCGATGTCTGGGACGATGAAGTTCAAACCGAACTCGGGGAAGATGATGGTTCAGCCGATCTCGATCTGAGCCTAGACTCCTCCGATGATATCGGTTTAGGGGGGATGGATGATTTTGGGTTAGAAGGGGACGATCTTGGTTCAGACGAGATCGGAGGGTTGGAATTAGGAGATACGGATTCCGGTCTGGATGATGATCTTGGTGATTTCGGGTTAGAAGATAGTTCCTCCGATGGCTTAGGTCTCGATGCTGGAGGGAATTTAGATGATTTGGGATTAGGAGATGATGATTTAGGGGAATTTAATCTTGATGATATGGGGGATTTAACCACGGGAGATATGGATGATATCGATATCGAAGGGTTAACCGGTTCTTCCGATGATGATGAAATTTCCCTGTCGGATTTTAAATAATTTCCCGACTTAGTTTCCTAATCCTTAATCGGGTTTGGACTTTGGATCGGCAAGATTCAAAGTCATTGACAGTCTTGTCAAATTTTGATTAACAAACATCCGATTAAGAGGAGAACATTATGACCGTTGCTCAACCACAACCGGAAGGTTTAAGCTTTGAGTGTGAAACCGGAAATTATCACACCTTTTGTCCGATTAGTTGTGTCGCTTGGTTATACCAAAAAATTGAAGATAGTTTCTTTTTAGTAATTGGGACAAAAACCTGCGGCTATTTTCTACAAAATGCCATGGGGGTGATGATTTTTGCTGAACCCCGTTATGCCATGGCAGAATTAGAAGAAGGGGATATTTCCGCTAAACTCAATGATTATGATGAATTAAAGCGGTTGTGTTTACAAATTAAACGCGATCGCAACCCCAGTGTGATTGTTTGGATCGGTACTTGCACGACTGAAATTATTAAAACGGATTTGGAAGGGTTAGCGCCAAAATTAGAATCTGAACTGGGAATTCCGATTGTGGTTGCCCGGGCTAACGGGTTAGATTATGCCTTTACTCAAGGGGAAGATACGGTATTAGCAGCCATGGCCGCCCGTTGTCCTGATAAAGCTCCGGTGGCAGAAACGGAAAAAAATGAACGGAATGCCATTCAAAAATTAATGAATTTTGGCAGACAAAAAGAAGATGTTGCTCAAGAAGAATCGGAATATGTAAATCATCCGCCCTTAGTTTTATTTGGCTCTTTACCCGATCCAGTTGTTACTAATTTAACCTTAGAATTGAAGAAACAAGGAATTAAAGTTTCCGGGTGGTTACCCGCCAAACGTTATACCGAATTACCTGTATTAGAAGAAGGGTATTATGTAGCAGGAGTTAATCCCTTTTTATCTCGAACGGCAACAACATTAATGCGCCGTCGTAAGTGTAAATTAATTGGTGCGCCGTTCCCCATTGGCCCCGATGGAACTCGAGCTTGGATTGAAAAAATCTGTTCTGTTTTTAATATTGAACCCAAGGGTTTAGATGAACGGGAAGCGCAAATTTGGGCGAGTATGGAAGATTATCTTCAAATTGTTCGGGGAAAATCGGTGTTTTTCATGGGGGATAATTTATTAGAGGTTTCCTTAGCCCGGTTTTTAATTCGGTGCGGGATGACTTGCCCAGAAATTGGGATTCCTTATATGGATAAACGCTATCAAGATGCGGAGTTAAAACTATTAGAAAAAACCTGTCATGAGATGGGTGTTCCTCTGCCAAGAATTATGGAAAAACCGGATAATTACAATCAAATTCAACGAATTTATGAGTTAAAACCGGATTTAGTAATTACCGGAATGGCTCACGCTAACCCCTTAGAAGCTCGGGGTATTAATACTAAATGGTCGGTGGAATTCACCTTTGCCCAAATGCACGGGTTTACCAATGCACGGGATATTCTGGAGTTAGTAACTCGGCCATTACGTCGGAATAACAGTCTCAAGGATTTGGGTTGGGATAAGTTAGTGAAGGAAGACGCGAAGACCTCAGTATAGCTAATCTGAGCTAGAACAACGAGTTGAAATTAGTGACTCAATAAGGTATACTCGAAGGGTAATCTACTATATAACAATACTTCGGACACTTTTTAATGGGCAACAGTAGAATCGGGGTTTCGGACTCCAAGATACCAAGCTTACTAACGGTAGAATAAAGGTTTCAGCCGTTTCTCTAAAAACTGTCCGAAGTATTGATATAAATTACCCGTTATTAAAAGTTTATGAGCATTTTTAGATTTTAACAAATAGTTCTTAAGACTTAAAAACAAGAGTTTACTATGAGAGAAAAGCCAAAGATTAAAAAGCAAAATCAGAATCAACTTCCTGAAATTGACGACAAGAGTTTAATTCAGAAATCACAAGAAGAAAAAAGTTATTTATCTTTTAACGAAGATGAAGATCAGGATGAAGTTGAAGATGAAGATGAAAAAATTAATGCAATATTTGATCCAGAGCAAATCAGAATTGATTCTAGAATAATGACCATTGATTTACTCTTAACAAGAATTAAGTATGCAGAATTAGATTTAGCTCCTGATTTTCAGCGTCATGCGGGAATTTGGAAAGATGATGCCAAAAGTCGGCTGATTGAATCTATTATCATTCGTATTCCATTACCTTCATTTTATATGGATGCAACGAATGAAGATCAATGGTTAGTGATAGATGGATTACAGCGATTAACATCTCTTAAAAAGTTTGTTATTGATAAAGAACTTAGGCTTAAAGGGCTTGAGTATCTTAAGGAATATGAAAATAAAACTTATGATGAACTACCTCGATCTTTTCAACGTAGAATTAATGAAACTCAAGTAATAGTTTATGTAGTAGAAAAAGGAACACCTGAAGAGGTAAAATTTAATATTTTTGGGCGTATTAACACTGGAGGATTACCTCTATCGCCTCAAGAGCTTCGCCATGCTATGAATCCAGGCCAAGCTCCAAAAATTTTAAAGAATTTAGCTGAACTTGAAGAATTTGAAAAAGTAACTCGCATCAAGGCTTGGCGTAAAGAACGTATGGAAGATAGAGAATTTATTCTTCGATTTTTAGCTTTTAAGATGACTTCATATAGAGATTATAAAGAAGGAAGCTTGAAGGTTTTTCTTGATCAGGCAATGAAAAAATTGAATCAATTGACTGAGAAGGAAGTAAGTGAACTTGAATTTGACTTCAGGCGAGTAATGAAAGCAGCTTTTGAGATTTTTGGAGACCAAGCTTTTCGTCGCAGAATATACACAGAAAATACAGGCAAAAGAAGTGAACCTAATCGAGCGTTATTTGAAGCTTGGACAGTTAATCTAAATTATATTAGTGATCAAGATCTGCAACTTTTAAAACAACGAAAGCAACTATTGATTGATAAGTTTAATGATCTCGTGAATCGAGATAATAAATTTATTGCAGCTATATCCCAAGGTATGGGAGCAGTAGATAAAGTAAGATATCGAATTAGTACAATTGAAAAATTGATTCAAGAGGTATTGAGAAAATGATTCACTCTCTAACTTTACAAAACTTTAAACCTTTTAAGAAACAATTTATTCAGTTTCAATCTCTTACTGTACTTTCAGGTCTTAACAGTACAGGAAAATCATCTACGCTCCAATCTCTACTATTACTTCGTCAATCTTATCAACAAGATTTATTAGTGGAAAAAGGATTAGCCCTGAATGGGGATTTGGTATGTATTGGTACAGCCAAAGATGCTCTGTTTGAAAATGCAGAAGAAGATGTTATTAGTTTTACAATTTCTGGGAAAAATGGCATCAAGAATATGTGGAATTTTAATTATAATATGAAGTCAGATGTTTTAGAGCTTACTTCATCGGAAAATAATTCAGAAATTTATAAGTTAAATCTCTTTACTAGCAATTTTTATTATTTACAGGCTGAAAGAATAGGCCCTCGCACTTATTCAAAAAAGTCAGATTTTCAGGTACGAACGCATAAGCAAATTGGAACTAGCGGAGAATATACAGCCCATTTTTTAGCAATTTATAGAGATCAATCTATTCCTAATATTGAACTTTGCCACCCATTAGCAGAATCATCAGAACTAGGATTTCAAGTTGAAGCATGGATGGGAGAAGTCAGTCCAGGAACACGCATTAAAATTAATGATAATCCACAACTAGATTTGATGAATTTGCAATATTCATACGGACTGAGTAACGTATATCGTGCTACCAACGTAGGATTTGGAATTAGTTATGTTTTACCAATTCTTGTAGCTGTATTAGCATCAGAACCTGGGACACTGATTTTAATAGAAAACCCTGAAGCCCATCTTCATCCTAAAGGACAATCCCAAATGGGTCAACTGTTAGCACTTGCGGCAAGTTGTGGGGTTCAAATTGTTATAGAAACCCATAGTGATCATGTGTTAAATGGAATTCGTTTAGCCGTTCATAGCGGTAAATTAAAGCCTCAAGATGTTCAATTACATTTCTTTCAGAAAGATCAACAAGGTCAAATAGAAGTCATATCCCCAAAGATTGATAAAAATGGTCGAATTAATCAATGGCCTGCTGGCTTTTTTGATCAAACTCAAAAAGATTTAATCCAATTAATGTAATGAATTTCTTAATTAACGAATTATCTTTTATTGGGCAAGCTAAAAATATTTATGATGCTGACACCCTGATGAAAGCTTTAGCAGAGGTTATCAAAGCAATTTCACCCACTCAAGGAAATGATTATATTTATGTAGATGAATTATTTTCAAATTGCAAAATTGCAGAAAACTATACAGTAAAAAATTGGGTATATGACAAATCATTTTCTAATGAGCAAGCGCAAGCCGTATTGTTGATCCAATTATTTACAAATGGGCCTTTTATCTTAGATGTTTTAGAACAAGAGCTTGAATATTGGGAATGCGAATTTAATGGTCAAGACTATTGGGATAGTTCATTGGCTGGTGCAGCATACTTACAAGGAATTCTGATTAGCTTACAGGAGGCACCTGATTTTTCGAGTGAATTGATCAATGTTACGTTCAAACTGGATGAAAACACTCCAGAGATTATAGAAATTTATAATTTAACCAATGCTGACCAAGTTAAAAATATACCTGAACGCTATCTACCTAAAAAGCTAGAAATCTATGATGGTGTTGATTTATGGCAGCGTAAAGATAAGTTATTTCCTCATTTAAAATTTTGTGATCACGTTGAGCAACAAATAAAAACTCTTTTAGTTAGTGATCCAATGTTTAAACAAGTTAAGAAAAAATTATTTGAACTGGAAGAATCTAGTAAAAATTGGAAAGCAGGTTCTTTTAATTACGATACTCTCGCCAGTAAAGCATCTCCAGAAAGTAAATCTAGGTTGGAAAAATTTGATAAAGAACTGACTTTTAGATGTCCTGATCAGACAGAAAAAACTTTTACTTTGCACGTTAGAATGACACCTAGTGCTTGGAGACTATATTTTTTCCCTTCTAAGCCAGGACAAATCATTATTGGATATATTGGGCGTAAAATACAGTAATATAGACTTTAATAAAATAATTTAATTTAATTTAATTTCAGATTGATCGCAACATTGAGAGATGCTCAAATAATTGTCAGATTTAGGATTAAAAATCAACTTTATCATAAATATCCGAAACTGCAATTTCAAAAAATATCGAGTTAAATACTAAGGTTTCATTGCTATTATTATACTCCATAAATATCCAGTGTTTCTGATCGGTTTTATAATAATGTTCTATCTGAATATTATATTGATCAATCAAAATATATTCTTGAAAAGTGGTAAGGGTGCGATAGGCTGCAAATTTTTCGTCTTTGTCGTAGTTT
>DATNRE010000471.1:0-15793 GCA_036703685.1 Candidatus Obscuribacterales bacterium | reverse complement strand
CTCCCCTACTCCCCTACTCCCCCTGCTCCCCCTGCCCCCTGCCCTCCTGCCCCCTATCCCTATGCCTCTAACAATTCTAGTTGTTGATGATGATTTAGGGACTCGCCTCTCGATTAGTGATTACTTAGACATTTCGGGCTATTCGGTGATTGCCGCAGAGAATGGTCGGGAGGCACTTCCCCTGGTGGAGCAATATCAGCCCCACCTGATCGTAACGGATATTGGTATGCCTGAGATGGATGGCTATGAACTGATCAAGCGAGTCCGCGCTCGTCCGGTCTTTCGTCTGCTGCCCGTGATTTTTTTAACCGCCCATACCAGTACCCAAGAACGAATTCGAGGGTATCAACTCGGATGTGATAATTATTTGCCCAAACCCTTTGAATTAGAGGAGTTGGGGGTCGTTATTCGGGCTTTATTGGAGCGATCGCAATTAATTGAGTCAGAATGGCGAGTCCGTCTAGCGGATACGGTCAGTGATGCCTCTGATGGAGTTTTAGATCCCGTCGCGACCCAGTTACAACCCACTTTCGAGATTAATCTCACCCAACGCGAGTATCAAGTCCTAGAATTATTAGCTGAGGGACTCTCTAATATTGCCATTGGCGAGCACTTGCACCTGAGTTCGAGAACCGTTGAGAAATATGTTAGTAGTTTATTGAGAAAAACCAATAGTAATAATCGCACAGAGTTGATCCGCTTTGCTCTCAAAAACCATTTAATTTCTTAACTCGGTAATCACCCATAAATCCCAGAAACCGGGTTTCTGAACTATATCTATCCTCAATAATCAATATTATAAATCTTGGATTCTGATAAAAATTTATAATATCGATCCAGGGTTGGGGTTCAGTTAACGGTAATAAATTGATTAATCAAACCTCCGGTGCTAACATGAGCAACAAATCCTAAAAACTGATTGGAATTCACAGAAATTAAAGTCCCTGGACTTCCACTGATCACCATGGGCATGAAATCAATATTACTTTGATTGAAACCTTCAGTTAAACCAATTTTATCCTCACCGACGATAAAATCCGTAATTATATCAACCGTATTCATGTTATTAACGGCGGCACTAACAGGAAGAATAAAAATATCACTTCCTGAATTTCCGGTGAGTAAATCCTGTCCCTGGTCACCGCTTAATTGATCATTGCCTTCCCCTCCGAGTAGGGTATCATTGCCCTGTCCGCCAAACAGGAGATCATCTCCCCCTTGACCCTGAAGCAGATCATTTCCTTTTAACCCTTGGAATGTGTCATTTCCGCCCATTCCGGTTAAAATATCATTGCCCGATGTCCCTAATAATACCTGTGGTACTGAAAGGGAATTGCTTATCAGTTCTGTTGGGTCAAAATAAGCCCCCCCAAACACCGGGTTAGTAATAATAGGAGGGACAACAATTCCCTGGGTTACCAACTCTTGACTAGGCGGGTTAAAATCCCCAAAGTTGATGACTGCACTACCACCATCATTAACAAAAAATGTAGACATTTTGTTTTTTAGCTCTTGATAGGGGATAGACAATCTAGCGATGGGAAAGACATATAATCTTTAATAAACGAGCAACAATTGGAAACGATAATGACTATTGATCTGATGAGAACACTTAGACAATAAATCACTATTGCCTACAGCCCATTGTCCATTACCTATTGCCTATTTCCCGTGATTATTGATACTATTATAACACTTAAAAAATTAATGACTATTACCCAACACCCAAACAGTTTTTAGAAATAATGAAGATTCGGGATGCAGTTGAAACGGACTTACCCGCGATAGTTGAGATTTATAATGCCGCAATTCCCGGACGGATGGCGACGGCAGACCTGGAAATGATATCGGTGGAAAGTCGAATTCCTTGGTATCACGAACATCAAGCCCAGACCCGTCCGATTTGGGTGATTGAATTAGATGGAAAAATTCTAGGATGGTTGAGTTTCCAAATCTTTTATAACCGTCCAGCTTATAACGGCACGGCAGAAGTGAGTATTTATGTTCATCCTGAATATCAAGGTCAGGGTATTGGCAAAAGACTATTAACCCAAGCAGTGCACCACAGTCCTAGTTTAGGATTAAAAGCCTTACTAGCCTTAATTTTTGCTCACAATCAACCCAGTTTAGAACTATTCAAACGCTTAGATTTTGAACAATGGGGTTATTTACCCAAAGTAGCTGATTTAGATGGAATTGAACGGGATTTAGTGATTATGGGACTTCATCTCACCCCGGCTAAAATTAATTAACTCTAAAATTTGATCCCAGACAGGGGAGCAAAAAAAGTATTTTTGAGTCTATGGACTTGGGATTCTACAAAAAAAAGGAGCTTATCCAATGAACTGCTGATCTTAAAGATCGGCAGTTTTTTTGTTGGATATAAACCTGTTGATGGCTTTAGCGACGCTGTACAGGTAATCCTGGCGCGCTCTGAAGGTCAAGATCCCGATAGGAGGGTTGGTTCAGAATAGAGGTGTTGTAGGGATTAATTAAATCGGCTGTACGAATAATCGGGTCGCTACTGGTTTGGCGCAACATAGCCTCCCGATACAATTGATTCACCAGTCGGGCATCATTGGTCATTAGGGTTTCAGGATAACCATTGATGCCATTGGGCCAAGGAAAGCTAATCCCTAAATAGGTAGACATTTGACCCAGTAAGGATTTGTTTCTAAACACATCCCCAGAGGTTCTCGAGGCTGCCCGCATAAATTCTTCCGCAAAGGGTTGATAGGTGGTGGGATTGGGTTCAGCTTTGACAGCCGTGGTGAACATCGTGGATGCGATCGCCCCAAACAGCGCATAGCTAAAAGATTTTAGTCGGTTATTCATGATCCGAATTCCTCAATAATTGGTTAAATCTTAACCTGTTTTGTTAATCCTAGCCTTGACATCAGATCTGCCCCCCGATGTCGAGATGTGAACTTTTTTGAAGCTTATGCTCATTTTTGTAACGAGATTGCCTATCCCTGCGTAAAATATGAGCTTAATAACTGCTACAAGTTCTTCAATAATTAGAGGAGAAAGAAACCCCATGGCAGAATTGATTAAACCCTATAATGGCGATCCCTTTGTAGGCCATCTGTCCACGCCCATCAGCGATTCCGATTTTACCCGTGCATTTATCGGGAATTTACCCGCCTACCGTAAAGGTTTATCTCCTTTACTCCGGGGCTTAGAAGTCGGTATGGCCCATGGTTACTTTTTGATCGGGCCTTGGATTTTACTGGGGCCATTACGCGATCATCCCAGCGCGGCCAATTTAGGTGGATTAATTTCAGGCATTACCTTAGTTCTGCTTGCCACGATTTGTTTATCTGCTTACGGATTAGTTTCTTTCCAAAAAAGCGGTTCTGATGCGGGGGATTCTCTGCAAACCTCTGAAGGTTGGAGTCAGTTTGCTGGCGGTTTCTTCATCGGTGGAATGGGTGGCGCTTTTGTTGCCTTTTTCTTGCTGGAAAACTTCGGCATAGTCGATTCGATTTTCCGAGGCTTGGTTAATAGCTAATTGAGCTTTTTTCCAAACATCAAAACTTTCTAACATTCAATAGGAGAATTTGATATGACCGGAGCATACGCAGCTTCTTTTTTACCTTGGATTTTAATTCCCGTGGTTTGCTGGTTAATGCCAGTTGTGGTAATGGGTTTATTATTCATCCACATTGAAAGCGAAGCTTAGATCTTTGTTTTGATTTACAAAAAATCTCCGCCATTTGGTGGAGATTTTTTTTGAAAGGATAGGGAATGGGTAATGGGGAATAGGCACTTTAAATTATTACAACTAATTTAGGATTGCTATAGTTGCTTATTCTCTGGTAGTTGATTGAATTTTAGTTGAAAGCCTTTGCCTTACCCGAAGGCAAGATTTCCCTCCCCAATGCTGGTTTCTTCTTTAGCCAGTTTAGAGGTAATAAAAGGAGAGTGGATATTGATTGACCAATTTTCGTCAATAAATTTAAAATTGGCATCTAAAATCAAAGTCATTTCGCCAATAACATTATCTGGGCTTAAAGATTTATCTACCGAGGTAGATAAATCTCCTTTGAGCAAAAACTTCAGTTTTATCCAGTATTCGCTAGAATTATCTTGCAAATCTTTTCCGATAGAATAACCAGATAATTTAACTAAAATTGGCTGATTTAATATGACTTCTTCATAGAAATTATCGCTGTCATCCCAGTAGCCAAATATTTTATAATTAGAGTATTGTAAATGCTCTATTGCGATTGATTCTAGGGAGGCAATTGATAATTTCTCTAAATTTTCCCAAATCTGATTAATAGTTGATTTTAGCATGGTTATTTTTGTTAATTAATGTTCTGTCATTAACCCAGTAAAGTGTAATACCCTATACAGTAGTTGCTCATTTTTATCTTCGCTTTCAAGATTCAGTGATTGAGCAATATATTGAGAATGAAAACGATAATTTCCTCCTTTTCCTAATACTTTTGATTTGAGATGATAACCTTCTTTTTGGGAAGGAACTAAACCCATATTCCCTTTCGGTGGAACTTCTCCTTTTTCAATAGCTTTGAGATGCTTGTTATTAGGGTCGTATTTTTTCCCTAGTTCGATTTGAGTCTGAGCAAAGGAGACTAAGCGCCCCTTATGGGTTTGATATACCGTATCAGCTTGAATCTCTAACCAGCTACTCGGTAAAGTTAGCATATAATTTTAGGTTTTTTTGTACTCAGTTAAGATTTCTATTGTTATAATCTTCTAACGCTTTAACTGCCGCCTGAATTAAATTATAAAAAACAGGTTGAGACACATCAACGGTTTTAGCATCCTGACGACTTGTCCCTAACAGTCCAAAACGTTGACCTTTTTTGATCGCTAATACTTCCCCTTTTTGATTACGGATTTTTAATTCTTGGGTTTCACCAACATAAGATAAACTACAACTATAGTGTTTATCGTTATAGTCAAATTCCGCACTTTTATTGACTTGAGAATGTTGAATTTCTGGAGATTCGGGTAATCTTGCCCCGACTAATTCTAACTCAATATTGGTTTGACCATTCCAACTATTTTCTTTTAATTGATAGGCGATATCTAAACAGTGGGGAAGGGGAAAATAGTCGGCCCAACGCCAAGCCATGGCATTAATTGTAGGTAAGGCGGTAAGTTGAGTATGGGAAAATTTATCTTGGGTTAAGGTGAGTTTAATATGTCCTTTTCCTACCAGTTTTTGTTGCACAATTCGCACGTTAGGAGTCCAAAATGTGGGGGCATTATTTTCGATGCCGCAGGGATGGAGTTGATTAATTTGATCATAGAGATTAAAATTAATTTCACTTAAATTAGCTTGAGCATCAATTTTAATTAGGGGTTTTAGATGTTCTAATTCTAAACATTGATGGGCAAATTCACTTAAACGGGTTTTAATTTGGTCTAGGTTTTCGGCGGGGAAAGAAAATCCTCCGGCGGCTTTATGGCCTCCGAATTTACCCAGTAAATCTTGACAATATTCTAAGGCTTTAAAGATATCAAATTCTAAAATTCCCCGGGCTGAACCTCGAACCATTTTAGGGGATTCTGTTTCATTTTCTGAGTGTTCATAGGTTCCAATAAACACGGGAACGCCGTATCTTTCTACTAACCGAGAAGCGACAATTCCAATCACGCCATGATGCCATTCTGGTTGGACAACCACTAACACCCGTTCTTGTTTTAAATCAATATTTTGTGATTCTATCCAAGCGATCGCTTCCTGTTGAATTTCTTCACATAAGAGTTGTCGTTGTTGATTGATTTGTTCACATTGCATTGCCCGTTCTAAGGCAATTCCCATATTTTCTGTTGTTAATAATTCTATCACAATTTGGGGATCAGCTAACCGTCCAATGGCGTTAATTCTTGGCCCCAAACGAAAGCCAATATCATCGGGTTTTAGGGTTTTAGGATTAGAAACAGGGATAGAATTTTCCGACTGTTCTTCCGATTTCGCTTGATATCCAGTAGAGACTCCGGCAACTTGAATTAGGGCTTGAATGCCGGTGATTTGGGAATAGGGAATTAACTTTAACCCGCGTTTTAACCAACGGCGGTTAACTCCCACCAAGGGGGCTAAATCCGCAATCGTTCCTAGTGTAAATAATTCTAACAAAGGATTGACTAATCCTTGCATTTTACCGAGTTTTTGAGCTAAACAAATAGCTAAAACATAGGCAACCCCCACCCCGGCTAATCCTCGATAGGGGGATAATAACGGTAATAGTTTAGGGTTGAGAATTGCATCGGCTGGGGGCAATTTTTCGGGTAAATCATGGTGATCGGTAATAATCACAATTAACCCTAATTCCTTAGCCCTAGCAATGGGTTGATAGGCGGAAATTCCATTATCAACGGTGAGGATAATTTTAACATTTTCTTGATGGAATTCTTCTACAATTCGGGTATTAATTCCATAGCCTTCAGTCATGCGGCTAGGAATAGCATAATTAACATTAGCTCCCAGGGTAGAAAGCGATCGCATTAATAAAGCCGTACTGGTCATCCCATCGGCATCATAATCCCCACAAATTGCTATTTTATCCCCTTGATTAATCGCATTTTCTAATAATTCTACACTTTTTTCTAAATCCTTAAATTCTTCTAGGGGAGAGGGTAAAACTTGCGATTCAGGGGTTAAAAAAGCCTCCGCCTGTTCCGGGGTTTCAATGCCGCGATTAATTAAAACTTGAGTGACTAGGGGGATAATTCCCAGGGTATCTGCTAACTCTTGAGCCAGGTCAGATTGTTGCGGGAAAATATACCACCGTTGATTGGGAAGTTGATGGGAATTAAAGGACTCTGGAGAAGAAGGTTGCACAGTTTCTAAAGATTAATATAAATAAAACAATACTCTATTGTATCAAAATTATTGTTATTAGGACTTACGCAGAAACCGGATTTATGAACGATAAATCTCGATTTCATCCCCAAAATCAGGGCCAGAAACCCGGTTTCTTTGGTCTTGTGCGTAAGTCCTGGTTATTTTTAACAGGACTTCCGTATCATCTTTATAGTAGGGGCAATTCATCAATTCCCCCTACTGAAAAAATTTTACTTCTGATTAAACTTCAACTTTAACTCCTTTCCAAAAGGCAATATAACCTTCAATATTTTTAGCTGCCGATTTGGGTTCGGGATAATACCAAGCGGCATCCTTATTCTTTTGCCCCTCAACCACGATATCATAATAACTTGCCACCCCTTTCCAGCCACAAGTAGTATGGGTGTTACTGTCCTGAAAATATTCAGGTTTAATCGAGTTCGGGGGAAAATATTGATTTCCTTCCACCACAACACATTGATCACTTTCTGCTAAAACCGTACCATTCCAAACCGCTTTCGGCATAAATCTCCTCTCAACTTTGTAACTTTATTTTAAAATTTAACACTTTTAAGGCATAAAATAACAATTCTGGGTTCTCAATCTCCAAAAATGATCAGAATATCCTAGCAATTCAGCCCATTTTAATTATAAAATAAAAAAGACGTTTCATCTAAATTACGAGCAATGTCAGGGCTAATTTCTACTCCCTTCGCCCAACCCCAATCCCTAGAACAGTCCCTTAAACATTTCTTTGGTTATGATTCCTTTCGACCCGGACAGCGCGAAATCATTGAACAGGCGCTACAAAAGCGAGATTTATTAATTATCATGCCCACCGGAGGGGGAAAGTCTCTATGTTTTCAACTTCCGGCTTTATTGAAACCTGGATTAATGATTGTCGTCTCGCCCTTAATTGCCTTAATGCAAGATCAAGTAGAGGCATTACAAGATAATGGGGTAGGTGCTACCTTTCTCAATAGTACCTTAACGGCAGCGGAAGTAAAATCAAGGGAATCGGCAATTTTAAAAGGAGATATTAAACTGCTTTATGTGGCCCCGGAACGTTTATTATCCGAACGATTTTTATTTTTTTTAGACACCCTAGAAGAAGGGTTGGGAATCTCGGCTTTTGCCATTGATGAAGCCCATTGTGTGTCCGAATGGGGGCATGATTTTCGGCCCGAATATCGTCAACTCAAACAATTGCGAATTCGCTATCCTAAAATTCCGGTTTTAGCCTTAACTGCGACGGCAACTCAACGGGTGAGACAGGATATTATTCAACAGTTAGAGTTAAAAAATCCCTATATTCATGTTGCTAGTTTTAATCGTCCTAATTTATATTATGAAGTAATTCCCAAGAAAAAACAAACCTTTACCCAGCTATTAAAAATTATTCAGGAGGTGGGCGGGTCAGGAATTATCTATTGTTTAAGTCGAAAAAATGTAGAAGATTTGGCATTTCGATTACAAAATCATGGGATTTCCGCCCTACCCTATCACGCTGGACTTGAAGATCAAATTCGGTCAGAAAATCAGACTCGGTTTATTCGAGATGATGTGCAAATTATGGTAGCAACGGTCGCTTTTGGCATGGGAATTAATAAGCCTGATGTTCGCTTTGTGATTCATTATAGTTTACCTCGAACCTTAGAAAGTTATTATCAAGAATCCGGTCGAGCGGGACGGGATGGAGAATCCGCTAGATGTACGTTATTTTTTAGTTATGGTGATCTGAAAACTATTGAATATTTAATTGAGCAAAAACCCGATCCCTATGAACAACGGATCGCCCGTCAACAGTTACGACAAATGTTAGATTATGCCGAAGCATCCGAATGTCGGCGCACCGTTCAATTAAGTTATTTTGGGGAATTTTTCTCGGAAAATTGTGCCAAATGTGATAATTGTCGCACCCAAAATCCGGTGGAAGATTGGACAATTGAAGCGATGAAATTTTTATCCTGTATTGCCCGATGTCATGAAAGATTTGGCATGAATTATATTATTGATGTATTAAGAGGATCGAAAAGTCAAAAAATTCTGGAGCGACGCCATGATCAACTTTCTACCTATGGTATTGGTAAGGATAAAACGGCGGAAGAATGGAAGAATTTAGGGCGATCGCTTTTACGTCAAGGACTCTTGGATCAAACCACCGATGGTTATGCGATTTTAAAGTTAAATTTCCGCAGTTGGGAAGTAATGAAACGGGAAAGAACCGTTGAAATTACGGTAATTAAAGAACAAAATGTCGAAAAATCAACTCGTTCTTTAGCCATAGAAGTAGAAATGCTATTTGAACAGTTGCGCCAACTGCGGAAGAAATTAGCCGATGAACAATCTATTCCTCCCTATATGGTTTTTTCCGATTCTACGTTAAAATTAATGGCACAACAACGCCCCCAAACTTTAGAGGAATTAAGTCAAGTTTCTGGCGTGGGAAGTTATAAATTAGAACGGTATGGTCAACAATTTACTAAAGCTATTTTTACCTATTGTCATGGACAAAAACCGCCCAATTCTTCCGCTAAAAAATCCGAATCTAAACGTCTCACCCTAGAGGATTTATCCGATAGTTTAATTATGACTTTATCTTTATATCAAGATGGTCTGAGTTTGAATGCGATCGCCAATGAACGAGGATTAAAAACCAGTACCATCGCCGATCATTTAACTCAATTAATTGCCGCTAATCAGAATATTAATATAGATCAATTTGTTGAACCTGAACGACAAAAATTGATTATTCAGGCTATGGAAAAAGTCGGAGACACCAGCTTAAAAACAATTTATGAATGTTTGGGAGAAAACTATAATTATGAAGAAATAAAAATGGTTCGGGAATGGTGGCGACAGCATCCTAATTAATCTGTGCTCGTTGTTGCGCTTTAGCGCATCTAGTGAGCTCCGCATCACAACAAAAAACTAACCAATTTTCTCTACTATAACCTACCAAAACTAATTATGAACCCAATTATTTTTTGTGACTTCGATGGAACAATTACCGCAGAAGAAACCTTTGTGGCAATGTTAAAAGAATTTACCCCAAAAATTGCCGCGGAAATTATGCCCTTATTATATCGCCAGGAAATGACCTTACGAGAAGGAGTCAGAACCATGTTAGAATCAATACCATCCCGTTGTTATCCCGAAATTATAGAATTTTCTCGGACAAAAAAAATACGACCTGGATTTGTGGAGTTTCTGGATTTTCTTAATACTCAAAAAGTGCCTTTTATCCTGGTTTCAGGAGGGGTTAGGGTGATGGTTGAAACGGTTTTAGGAGATTTAAGTCAAAAAATTGATGGGATGTATGCCGTTGATTTAGACACCTCAGAGGAGTATTTTAAAGTTAATTCCGAGTTTGAAGCCGATACGGAATTAGTCGCTAAAGTCAAAGTAATGGAACTCCATCCTAACTCGGAAAAAATTGTGATTGGAGATTCTATTACGGACTTAAATATGGCCTTAGCTGCGCCGATTGTTTTTGCGCGCGATCGCTTGGCAAAATATTTAGACGAATATCAAAAACCCTATATTAATTGGACAGATTTTTTTGATATTAGAGATCACTTATCTGAAAAATGGAAGATATAGTAGGGAACAAGGAACAGGGGGAAAAGAATTTTTACTGCATTTGTCTGTGTCCTAACCGTGAGTCGCACGACTGCTATATTATAAATTCATTCATAATTTTTAAATAGGAGACAATCTTAAAATATGGCACAATTTACTCGAATTCTTTCCTTAGATGGCGGTGGACTGCGGGGAATAATTTCCGCCGAAGTTTTAAGGTATGTTGAACAGAAACTACAGGATTTTACAGGAAATTCTGATGCCAGAATAGCAGATTATTTTGACTTAATTGCTGGGACTAGCGCCGGAGGAATTTT
Source organism: Candidatus Obscuribacterales bacterium (assembly GCA_036703685.1). Taxonomy (GTDB): domain Bacteria; phylum Cyanobacteriota; class Cyanobacteriia; order Cyanobacteriales; family Microcoleaceae; genus Planktothrix. The sequence continues at coordinate 5,074 of DATNRE010000471.1, read as the reverse complement.
AGCGGCTCTTTATCTTTGCCCCGATCCTGAAAACCCCTTAAGACCCCGATGCTCTGCCGAACAAGTTTATCATTTTTTTCGGTATGAATCGAGTCAAATCTTTGATCCGGCTTCTAAAAATTCCTTTCAACCCTTGGGAGAATTATTTAATGAAAAATACTCCTATCAAAAGTTTGATCAGATCATGGGTGATTTTTTTCAAGATCTTAAATTAAGTGAACTACTTAAACCTTGTTTAATTACTTGCTATGAAATAGAAAAACGAAAAAGCCACTTTTTTACCCAACATGATGCCGCATTAAATATCAAAGATAATTATTTTATTAGGGATGTTCTCCGCGCCACTTCCGCCGCCCCTACGTTCTTTGAAGTGGCTCAAATTAAATCACTAAATCAGGAAATTTATACTTGTATTGATGGGGGAGTTTTTGCTAATAATCCTGCCCTTTGTGCTTACGCAGAAGCTCGTCATAAATTTAATCGTGACTTTAATCTGGATAACCGCTATGAAAAAGGCCCAACCGCTAAAGAAATGGTGGTTTTATCGTTAGGAACCGGAGTCGTCAAAAAGAAATATCCCTATGAAGAAGCCAAAGATTGGGGAAAATTAAAATGGCTTGATCCTTTATTTGATATTATTATGACCGGGGGAGCGGAAACCGTTGACTATCAAATGCAACAAATTTTTGATACCACGGGACACCCGGAACATTATTTGAGAATTAATACGGATTTAGAAAGTCGTCAAACCTTACAAATGGATGATTTTTCCGAAGCTAATTTGAATGCTATTAGTCAATTAGGGCAACAATTAACCGAAGCTAATCGTCAACAGCTAGATCGGTGGATTCAACTGCTTTTACTTTAATCTTAATTTCAGGTGAATATCATGTTTAAAGATGCGCGTAACGCTCAAATCCTATTTCTATCGATGTTTTTTCTCTTGGGAATTGCAACCCGAGACTGGACATTACGACTGGATTTTATACTAATCATTGGGTTAAGTTGTTTATTAACTCAATGGTTTTGTTCATCAATTTACTCGTTCTATATTAACAAAAAATTCACCCTTTTATCCCCTGAATTTTTGGCATCTTGGCGGAGTGCTTTAATTACCACATTGGGGTTATGTTTATTACTTAGAGCCAATCATTGGACAACCTTAGCCCTAGCCGGATGTTGTGCGATCGCCAGTAAATTCATCTTTCAATCCCAGGGAAAACACTTTTTTAATCCCGCTAACTTTGGGATGATTATAGCCTTAACTCTCAGCGCCGATGCTTGGGTTTCCCCTGGACAATGGGGAACGGATTCTTGGTATTTATTACTATTTTTAGGAACCGCAGGAATTGTTCTTAAAAAAGTCGGACGTTGGGATACCTCCGCCGCCTTTTTAATCACCTATATGGGATTAGAAGCGGGGCGAAATTTTGCCTTGGGTTGGGGTTGGGATGTGTATACCCATCAACTGATGAATGGTAGTTTATTACTATTCGCTTTCTTTATGATTACCGACCCGCGTTCGATTCCCAATGCTACCTTCAGCCGAATTATTTGGGCAGTATTAATAGCCGGACTAACCTTTATTTTACAACATCAATTTTTTGTCTCAACCGCTTTATTTTGGGCTTTATTTGCGCTCTCTCCCCTGACCTTGATTTTAGACCAAATCTTTCAAAATCATCGGTTTTCTTGGTCTGCCAAACCTCTGAAATATTTGCCTTTATCTGCTTCTTTTTAGATCACATTTTAATAGGAGTTAATAATGAAAACAATAAATCGGTTAATTGCCTTTTTAATTGTTGTTTTTGCTAGTATTGGTTTTGCTGCCCCTGCCTTAGCCTTTTGTGGTTTTTATGTGGCAAAAGCCGATGCTACTTTATATAATCAAGCCTCACAAGTTGTGATTGCCAGAGACAAAAATCGCACGATTTTAACCATGGCAAATGATTATCAGGGAGCAGTAAAAGATTTTGCCTTAGTTGTTCCGGTTCCTGTGGTTTTAAAACCCGAACAAGTTAAGATTGGAGAATCCAAAGTTATCCAACAATTAGATGCTTTTAGCGCGCCCCGACTGGTAGAATACTTCGATCCCGATCCTTGTAATCCTTACCCGGAAGCCCCATCACCCGTCACCAGAGGGGGGGACATGACGTTACAGAGCGAAAAACAACAGGAACCGCGATCGGGTTTAGGAGTGACCATTGAAGCCCGTTTTAGCGTGGGAGAATATGATATTTTAATTTTAAGTGCGAAAGAATCCGATGGTTTAGAAACCTGGTTAATTCAAAATGGTTATCAAATTCCCCAAGGAGCCAGTGCTTTATTAAAACCCTATATTCAACAGGGATTAAAATTTTTCGTTGCTAAAGTGAATTTAGAAAAATTTGATCAAAGTGGGTTCCAAACCCTGCGTCCTTTAATGATTGCCTATGAGTCTCCTCGGTTTATGTTACCGATTCGTTTAGGGATGATTAATGGCAAGGGAGAACAGGATTTAATTGTTTATTTACTCTCTCCCAAAGGTCAAGTCGAATTAACTAATTATCGCACCGTTAAGATTCCTTCCGATCAAAATATTCCTGAATTTGTCAAAGAAGTGTTTCCCGGTTTTTATAAATCTTTATTTAATACAATTCATGAACGGGAACAGAAAAAAGTTGCCTTTTTAGAATATGCTTGGAATATGGGCGGATGTGATCCTTGTTCTGCCGATCCTTTAACAACTGAAGAATTAAAACAGGCGGGGGTATTTTGGTTAGATTCCCCGGCGGCAAATTCCACCTTTATTACTCGCTTACATATTCGCTACGCTCGGAATACTTTTCCTGAAGATTTGAACTTTCAAGAAACAGCCAATCAACAAAACTTTCAAGGTCGATATGTAATTAATCATCCCTATCGGGAACCCATGCAGTGTGCACAAGCCCAACCCTATCGGCAATCTGTTCGCCAAAGACAGCAACTTGAAGCCCAAAACCTAGCCATATTAACCGGCTGGAAAATTGAAGATATTCGCCGTCGGATTAATTGGATCGAATCAACTTCCGATTCCTGGTGGGATCGAATTTGGAACAAAAATTAATAGGAAATGGGGCAGAAGTATAGTTATAATGGGACATAGTTTCACTGTTGAGTTATCCGTTACCTAACTAAACCCTAGTGAAATCAAAGCCCCTTTCCTAAATCTATGACTTCTCTAGCACAGCAATTCCCCGAAATTTCTGGCTATACCTTGGTTGAGCATCTGTATCTGGGTTCGAGAACGGCTGTCTATCGAGGAATGCAAGGGTCGCAGCAGTGTCCGGTGGTGATTAAAACACTGCGACACGACTATCCCAGCTTCAGTGAATTGGTACAATTTCGCAATCAATATGCGATCGCTAAAAATCTCGACATCCCCGGCATTGTCCAACCGATCAGCCTAGAACCCTACGGCAATGGCTATGCCTTGGTCATGGCAGACATGGGTGGCATCTCCCTGCGTCATTATATCCAGAATTCCCCCCTAACGGTTGAACAATTCTGGCCCATTGCCCTACAAATTGTGGATGTCCTGCACCAACTGTATCAGCAACGGATTATTCACAAAGATATTAAACCCGCCAATATTCTGATTCAACCCAAAACCGGACAGATTAAGCTGATTGACTTTAGCATTGCCTCCCTACTGCCCCGGGAAACCCAAGAGATTCAAAATCCCAACGTCCTAGAAGGCACCCTAGCCTATATCTCACCGGAACAAACCGGGCGGATGAACCGGGGAATTGACTACCGCAGCGATTTCTATTCCTTGGGAATTACCTTTTTTGAACTGCTCACGGGACAGCTACCCTTCCAAGCTGACGAGCCCATGGAAATGGTTCATGCCCATATCGCCAAGCAACCCCTGCGGGTCTGCGAGCTTAACCCCGATTTACCGATCATGCTCGGTGAAATCATCCATAAACTGATGGCCAAGAATGCCGAAGATCGCTATCAAAGCGCCCTGGGTCTGAAACATGATCTGATGAGATGCCAGGAAGAATATTATATTTCCGGTCAACAAGCCTGGTTTAATTTAGGTGAACGGGATATCAGCGATCGCTTTTTAATTCCTGAAAAACTCTACGGACGGGAAGAAGAAGTTCAAAGCTTGCTCAATGCTTTTTGCCGGGTTGCTAATGGAGCCTCGGAATTAATGCTGGTAGCCGGGTTTTCCGGCATTGGCAAAACCGCCGTCGTCAATGAAGTTCATAAACCGATTGTCCGTTGGCACGGCTATTTCATTAAGGGGAAATACGACCAATTCAACCGCAATCTGCCCTTTAGCGCCTTTGTCCAAGCCTTCCGCGACCTGATGGGTCAACTGTTGAGCAGTGATGATGCCCAGTTGCAGGGGTGGAAAGAGCAGATCCTGGCGGCAGTGGGTGACAATGGCCAGGTACTCATCGAGGTGATTCCTGAACTTGAACAGGTCATCGGTCAACAGCCCCCGGTTCCCGAACTCTCCGGTAGTGCGGCTCAGAACCGTTTTAATCTGCTGTTCCAGAAGTTTATCACGGTGTTCACCACCCCAGAGCATCCCCTGGTGATTTTCCTCGATGATTTGCAGTGGGCGGATTCGGCCTCCGTGAACTTGCTCAAGCTCCTACTAACCGAACGCGATCGCGGTTATCTGTTCATCATTGGAGCCTATCGGGATAACGAAGTGTTCCCGACTCACCCCTTGATGTTGATGCTCGATGAGCTCAAAAAAGCCCAAATCCCGATCCATACCCTCACCCTGGAACCCTTGAGCCAAGAGGTCGTGAATCAGTTAACCGCAGATACCCTCAGTTGCTCTTTTGAACTAGCCGAGCCATTGACGGAGTTGGTCTATCAAAAAACCCAGGGGAATCCCTTCTTTCTCACCCAATTTCTGAAAGCACTATATGAGGATGGCTATCTTTCGTTTAACTTCGATTTAGGACATTGGCACTGCGACTTGGCAACGGTGAAGTTACTAGCGCTCACGGATGATGTGGTCGAGTTCATGGCACTTCAGTTACAGAAATTGCCTCCGGCCACCCAGGCTGTTTTGAAACTGGCTGCT
>DATNRE010000470.1:0-2465 GCA_036703685.1 Candidatus Obscuribacterales bacterium | reverse complement strand
TCCACCGTTCTATGTCCCAGTTAATTAGTCGTTTAATCTTAAGTAAGAAATTCATTAAATTACAACTTTCACAAAACCAGAATCCTGATAGAAATTACCGGAGCTCAATCCATCCGGCGCACTAGGTAAAGCCGTCGCTTTAAAGTTGGTAGCCTGAATACCTCCATTCCCATTTCTTTGTACCATAGTCCAAGGATTTGGGAGTGAAGTCAGCGCCATCCATTCAATTCGTTGTCCATAAAAATCACTCAAAACTGAAGGTTCATAGGATTGTCCGAGGGTGTTTGCTAGAAAATTTACCCTTGGGGGAATGCCCTGGATTTCATCCCAGTGAATTTGATTATCAGTTAATATGGTTGGCTTGTTCTGCAAGTTTGACCAAGAACTAGGGGGAGCGATCATGATTGCCATGATTAAATTTCCTCGTATCTAGCAATTGTGGTGATAACGGTTAATGTTCCTGTTGAAATTGCACTAACCGATTCTGCATTCCAATCAATATCTAATAATTGGTAGGAAGGATAGAGAATAAAATCATAATCGGTAGCCGTTGCAACTCTCCCCAATGCAATTTTTACCGACTCCGTAGCAGAAGTATTGTTAATGGATAGAATTTTTCTGCCTAATCCTGCCGTTTCATCCGATTCGATGATATCGGCAGCTACCGTAGCCGCTAATACCGTGCTTGTTTTTGTTACCGTTCCGAGTTTTTTCTGTGTGACATCAACAGAAGTGGAGCCGGCGGCAGGTGGGCTAACAATTGCAACCATAGAAGGTTCTTAATAATTAACGTATGAATTAATTTTAAGTGACCTCTATGGATTATTTAAAGTTATTAAAGTTATCAGAAAGAACCCGTCAGAGTAAATGTACCGCCCAGTAGTTGATTACTGTTTGGCGTGTAGCTTTTAATGATTGCTGTGTCGTATTGGTCTGTATAGATGTTCCGCGCAACGAATCGCCCAACATGGCGACTGTAATCGGGCAAAACATTAATTTTCCCGTTGGCAATTTCATGATAGAAAGCCCCTCGGGTTAAATTCCCGACAAATTTATTGCCTAGCCCATTTAGCTCTAAATTGATGACATCATTGGCGATCGCGAACATAACTTCCCCCACTATCAATGGGTCAAAGATTTGAACAGCAATGGTTTCAGGCAGATATTCACCAACCTCTGGTGAATCAACAACTACATCAAACTCGATGGGTTGGGATGGAAAGAATGAAAATATATCAAAAAGTTTGAAGCCCGTAACACCAGAGTCAGAATCTTTTAACTTTTGTAAATTTACCAAATATTGGTAACTGTTATATACATCGTCGTAGGAATCTGCGTTAACATCAAAGTAATTTTCTCCCGTTCCTATGGCAAGTCTAATTTTTACAGGAATCACGATTTTTGAGCCTCCGCCAATTTCATAATTAATTTGTTTAACTGATCTAACTAATATTTTAACATTTACGTCACCATCTAACGGCTCAATACTTAGACTGGTAGCAGTGCTAGAATCAACAAATACTTGATTGTTTATTGTCCAGAATGGGATTGTTTGATTTCCCCAATATAGATTGATCGCCCCGTCCGAATAGATGCTAATTTCTCTTAAATCCTTGGATTCGGGGACGACAATAACTTTTTCTACAATATTCCCCTCCCATTCTTTAATAAAAGGGTAAGATACCGAACTATTAAGGTTAGAACTGAACGAGTTACCAACAATGAAACCCATGATGTTATCATTAATAATATACTTATTATCATTGTACTATGGAAAATAAAACTTTATTTGAAGGAGCTAACTCAAAGTCAACAAGAATTACAGGCTATGACAATGATAATTTTATTGAATTGTTTAACCCATTGTTGTTTCTGCAATCTAAAATTGATGCTATTAATCTTTTATATGAATGGGACTGCATCCTTAAAATAGAAGGATTCAGGCTTTTAATAGCCATTAAATCCCTCCCCGTGGCTCCATTCCCTGATATTTACCCTGAAGATTCAACCGGGGTACGCAACAATAAACTTTTACAAACTGAATATCATAACCCTAATATGATCTTTAGATTGTTTAAATCTCAAAACGGAATCGAACACGAAACAGGAGATATTTACCTTCAGAATAAAGGAATGCAATATCATAAATCGTTAATCCGTCCCTATTTATGCGATGGGAACATCCCCGTAAAATTATGGGGGATTAACGATATTTTAAAATGCAAATTAATTGATTCTGGGAGTGGGTTATTGGGTTTCAACGATTATTTACAAATTGAAATTGATTATTCTTATATTATTAATGGCATAAGAAAAGTTGGAATAAATGTTAACCCTCTAAATTTTGCAAAACTAATCAGAGTAGGTTTCCCCCAATTATTGATCGGAGCTAACCAATCGCGAGTTAAATTATCATTTAAAAACGATGGAGAATCCCCGGTTAGTTTTGCCTTTGGTAATCAAGC
>DATNRE010000469.1:0-5963 GCA_036703685.1 Candidatus Obscuribacterales bacterium | reverse complement strand
ATTCCAAACTTCTAAGGCTCCGTCATAATCATTTTTTGCAAATAATAAACAACCTAAATTATTATAGGCATTTGCTAAATTGGGCTGAAGCTGAATCACTCGTTGATAGAGGGCGATCGCTCGTTTTGTCTCTCCCAACTGTCCATAGACCATGGCTAAGGAAAAATAGGCATGAACATGATTAGGAGTTTGTTCTAAGGTTTTTTGATAGCATCGAATTGCTTTGGGAACATCCCCACTCCAGAAATAGGCTTGACCCCATTGAAAATACAATTCTGTCCAACTCGGACGAAGATTAAGAGCTTTTTTATAGGATAAAAAGGCTTGTTCAAACTCTCCTATATTCCGCAAAACCTGAGCTAAATAAGCATAGGCTTCTACAAAATTCGGGTCTAATTGAATGGCTTTTTGATAGGCGGAAATGGCTTCTGGAAATAGTCCTTGCACTTCATACCAATCCCCTAAAATTTTATAAGTTTGAGCCTGATCGGGATCGAGTGCTAAAATTTGCGAGATTGTCTGATGAGCTTCTCGCAGATTTCCCAGATCTAAGTCAGTGATCGCCGATTGGATTAATTCTTCAATGCTTGGATTCACAGTTTTTTGGGCTGGGATTGACAAATAGGTAGAAAGTTTTTGCAATTGTTATATTCTATTCCAATTTTGGGGAAAGGTTAAAAATTCATACCATAAACATCGATTAAATATATTAACCTCCAAACTGTGACACAGTTACTAGAAGTCGGGACTAGGTTCTATAAATCGTATCCTAATGTTATTAAAACGACTGCTTCTAATTGGGTTATTGTTTCACGACCAAGCTGCCCCAATTTCCGAACTAGCCGAGTTTTATCTAGCACTCGCATTTGAAAACATAGGGCTACTGAATTTTCTAATAATCCGCCATCTCCTTGGGCGATCGCCATACAAATCGGTAATGTGGCGCGGCGTTGGTTCGTTGTTAGGGGAATCGCCAGGGTTGTTGTGGAAAACTGAGAAACAATATCATTTTGGAAGATGATAACAGGACGAATACCAGCTTGTTCCGAACCTTGTGTGGGATTGAGATTGGCTAACCAAATTTCTCCCCGTTTAATCTCTGGGGTCATGGTCACCCTTCCTGAATCAGCATCGCGGCATAATCATCCATTCCGGCTTCTGCAAGAATACGGTCTTCTTCGGCAAACTCGGTTGCCAAGGAAACAAGCTGATTCGGATCAAGGGCGATACGATGGCGTTGATCTCGAAATCGGAGGAAGGCAATAAATTCAGCAACTGCACGAAGTTGCTCATCAGTTAGGAAATCGATGTCTTGCTTAAGTGCTTCGCTAGTAATTGTCATCTCTGTTATTGTCGTCTTTCTTCTACAGTAATGGGTGCTATCTGGGTAGAGGAAGTAGTGTCCTTGCTCGTACTACTACCTGAACTTGCTAGGACACAGAGTCACCCTACCCTACCCGAAAACCGATTACTTAGACTCGTTAATGGCTAAGGGTCGATTGCCACCCACCCCCGCCAGAATAGAAATAGCTTTGGCGTAAAAAGGATCTTGGGCTGTCCCAATTAACTTCGGATCGGTCGCCAATTGTTTTTTCTGCTCATCCGAGATATCAATTTTAACGTCAGGAGTGACCCCTTTCTGGCTAATATCAGTGCCATTGGGGGTGTAATAATGGGCGATCGTCACCGCTAACCCCGAACCATCGGACAGGGCAAACACCGACTGGACTAAGGCCTTGCCAAAGGTTTGAGTTCCCATCACCACGCCGCGTTGATTATCTTTTAAGGCTCCCGCTAAAATTTCGCTGGCACTGGCGGAATTACCATCGACTAACACAACAACAGGTAATTTTGTCATAGCCGTGCGGTTGGTGCGGATCTCTTGGCTTTTGCCATTGCGATCGACCGTACTAACAATGGCCCCCGTATCCATCCACATCCGAGCAATATCAATACTGGTGCGTAATAATCCCCCAGGGTTGCCGCGTAAATCCAAGACAAAAGCCTGAACATTTTCTTTAGTTAAGGCTTCAATCGCTTCTTGCATTTGTTCGGCTGCATGGGAATTAAATTCCCGCAGTTGAATATAACCGATTTTGCGATTTCCTTCGTTATTGACCCGATAGGTCACGGTTTCCAATTCAATGCGGGCGCGAGTCAGGGTCAAATCAAATTCTTTTTCTCCTTCCCGTCCAATGCGTAAACTGACATTGGTGCCCACAGACCCCCGAATTTTATTGGCCGCCTGTTCAACGGTCATGCCCGTGGTGGAAACTCCATCAATAGAAAGCACCCGATCTCCGGGCAAAATTCCGGCTTTGAGGGCGGGAGAATTTTTAATCGGCTCGACCACGGTAATGGCTTTGGTTGTTTCATCCAGGGTTAACTGCATTCCTACCCCAGAGAGTTCCCCGGCCGTTTGATTGGTTAACGCTTCATACTGTTTGGGATCCATGAAGCGAGTATAGGGATCTTGGAGTTTTTCCAGGGCTTTTCGCAGGGCGGTATAGGCTTCTTCCCGGGAGGTATAGTTCTTGCTCAGGAGTTCTTCCCTTTGGGCTTGCCAGTTGACCTTATTAAACTCACCATCAACAAATTCTCGAAAAACAATCTGCCAGGCTTCATCTAATACGGCTTTAGGACTGTCTTTGAGGGGGGTACTGATGCTACTACTCCAAGCGGGCATGACGAAAGCGGTAACGGCTGCGATCGCACCTGTAAATAAAGCCTGACGGAGCACAGAAAAGCCTTTCACGTTTTGATTCATTTAGTCTCCCTATATCGCTTGATATTCTTAACTTCTGGTTGGAGTTAGGAATGAAAGCCTAGATTTAATTTTAAAGTGATCTGATTCTGAGTTGGGCTGGCAAAAGGACAAAACTGGTTAAGATTGATCATCTTTACTGTTTACCCTCATCTGACCCTAGTGCCAAATTTAGGGGATGCAAAACCGTTGCCTGAAAAAAGCCTCTCTTTGATCCTTCATGATGGCGCGTGGATTTTCCTGAATTAAATTGTTTTTGCTACTGTAATTATAGCCTGACTCAGAATGCCATGGGTAGGGTTACTATCGTTGATTGATATAGATCAAAGAATCAGTCGCCTCTACCGATCGCCCCAATCAAAGTTTAACTTGAGTTTTTCAAATCGGGTAAAAAAATTCATGATATTATGGCAACCGCAGAAGGAATTGTAGCAATAATTGTGGTTGATCTTTCAGTTAAGTCTACTTTGCGAAAAGGATTTTCCTTTTTGATGCCGATGGCGATCGCTGGAATCGCTTTAGTCGGGATTATGGGGGTACAACTCTATGCTCCAGGCGGGTTAGAAGTTTCTCGGGTACAAACGACAGAAGCAGATCCAGAGGCTAGGATCGCGGCTCAACAAGAAAAAGAACGGGAAGCCGCGCGGTTAAAATTACTGAAAAATTTACCCTCATTGGGTTATGGGAATTTAGTGGCAGGTTGGACATTTTTAAACTTTCTGCAATATTTTGGGGATGATCCAGCCCGCGAAAAAACAGATTATGAACTTTTAGATGATTATTTTGAGGTGATCGTGACTCATGATCCCCTGTGGGTAGATATGTATAATTTTCTATCAACATCGGTTTCCTTTTACCAAGCCCGACCGGATTTAACGGTTAAACTGATAGAACGGGGATTAAAGTCGATTTCCCCAGAAAAGAATCCTCTATCTTGGTTAGTTTGGAGAACGAAAGGCATTGATGAATTATTATTAATCGGGGATACCCAAGCTACAATTAAATCCCATGAAATGGCGGCTAATTGGGCAGAGGGAACGCCGTATAAAGATTTTGCTCCTCGTTTACGAGAATTTGCAGAATTGTTAAGAAAAAATCCCGATAATAAATTAATCCGTATTCAATCTTGGTTGATGGTTTATAGTGCGACACAGGATAAACTGGTGAGAAAACGAGCCATTCAAGAATTAGTTAAATTGGGTGTTAAAGTGGAAGTTCAAGAAGATGGGGAATTAAAGTATACTATTCCCGATGAATCTCCCAAATCTAAAACTAACAATAAATAAAATAGGAGGAGGGGCAATTCCTGAATGACCCCTCTATAGAAACAATGCACAAATCCGGTTAATTAAACTAAATCGGGAAAAACTTCTCGAACAGCCGGATGAACTAAATGATGATTTTCCACATTTAATCCTTTAGCTAAAACGGGGTTTAATTCTAATGCCTTAATTCCTTTATTAGCTAACTGAATCACATAGGGTAAGGTACTATTATTCAGGGCTTGGGTTGCTGTCCAAGGCACAGCCCCGGGCATATTTGGAACTCCATAATGAATAACACCTTCTTCGGTATAAATAGGATGGGTGTGGGAGGTCGGACGTAGGGTTTCAATACATCCCCCCTGATCCACCGCTACATCCACAATCACAGAACCGGGGCGCATTTGAGCGACAGTAGAACGAGAAACTAATTTAGGAGCGCGTTTTCCTAAGATTAAAACCGCCCCAATTAATAAATCAGCTTGAGGAACACTTTCTTCAATTTGAGACGGATGACTATAGAGTAATTCCACACTCGAACCAAAGACTGTTTCTAAATACCCTAACCGATCCAAATTGACATCTAAAATTTGCACCTTTGCCCCCATTCCGATAGCAATTCTGGCCGCTTCCGTCCCCACCACACCGCCGCCTAAAATCACAACTTTTCCGGCTTTTACCCCCGGAATTCCGGCTAAAAGCACCCCTCTGCCTCCCTGTTGTCGTTCCAAATAACGGGAGCCAAACTGAATCGATAAACGTCCGGCGATGATACTCATGGGCGTTAATAAGGGTAATCGACCATCGGCAAGTTCTACGGTTTCATAGGCGATCGCCTGGACACCACTTTGAATTAAATTTTCTGTGAGTTCCCGGTTAGCCGCCAGATGGAGATAGGTAAACAACAGTTGATTTTTTTGGATGAATTCATATTCGGCGGGTAAAGGTTCTTTGACTTTAACCACGAGTTCCCGACTCCAAGCATCCGTCGCGGAATTAACGATTGTAGCCCCGGCTCGTGTATAATCGCGATCGCTAAACCCCGAACCCTTCCCTGCACCTGTTTCTATAAAAACTTGATGACCTCGTTCCGTGCAAACCCTGACACTATCAGGATTCAAGCCCACCCTAAATTCCTGATCCTTGATTTCTTTGGGAATACCGATTTCCATAAATTCTGATTTCTCATAAGTGTTAATTAGATTTTTACACTGGATTTGAAAATCGATAAGACTTTTGATATACCAAGAACAATATTCCTATAAAACTCACCCCAAGCCTGATTCCGGGTTTATAAGGGACATGAAATTTGTCTAACCCCTAGACATTTGGAATCTTTTCGGTAGAATCAGAACAAAAAATCTAAGTAACGTAAACATACAACCCATTTTTGGAGGATAGACCCATTACACTAGCTATACATTCATCCAGTATTTCAACGGCGTCCCACGCTAACCAGTCCAGCCTCACAATTTGGGGTCGTCAACCCCTAGCAGGTCATGTGGGAATTAGCGGGGCGAAAAATTCTGCTTTAGTCTTAATGGCGGGTGCATTACTCTGTTCCGAAGATTGTCGGCTACGAAATGTGCCGTCTTTAGCCGATGTCAATAGCATGAGTGAGATTCTCATGGCCTTGGGTGTCAAAATTGACCGCCAGGGTGACATCATCGACATTAAGGCGGGTGAGTTATCAGAATCCCAAGCCCCCTATGAACTGGTGAGCCAACTGCGGGCCAGTTTCTTTGCGATTGGGCCCATATTAGCTCGTTTGGGGGTAGCCCGGGTTCCCTTACCTGGGGGATGTGCTATTGGAGCTAGGCCTGTAGATCTTCATGTTCGTGGACTTCAAGCCCTGGGTGCGGAAGTACACATCGAGCATGGCATTGTTCATGCCCATATTAGCTCGTTTGGGGGTAGCCCGGGTTCCCTTACCTGGG
>DATNRE010000468.1:0-2145 GCA_036703685.1 Candidatus Obscuribacterales bacterium | reverse complement strand
GTTTAAGTCGTTTAAACCGTCTCAAAATGAGATCACCTCCTCAGTAGTAACTGTTGATTCAACGGAACTTCCTAACTCATATAAGCGGTTAATTAAGGCAACAGAAATTCGAGCATTAACTTGGGCTTGTTCTAAAGAAATTCCCTGTTTAATTTGCTTAATAAAATAGGCAATTCTGTCCGCTATAGGAGAGTTACGCTGCATCCAGTGATGTTTTAAAGATGCCTGTACACCTCGCTCAATGCGTTCAAGGATTGTGGAGTCAACTTGTCCACTTTCATTGAAACGGAAGCTAAATTTTTGTTCAGAAGTTGTTGTACTAGCAGAGGGAATCGAAGAAGAAGGAAAGGAGCGAGTATTAACGACTTCTAAGGTGTGATATTGAGGGATAGTTTCTGATGTCGGAGCGAATTGAATTCGGAAGACATAAACACGCCGAGATTGGAAATTTCGAGTGATAACTGTTAAGAGCGTAGATTGATTAGGAGATTGTGCTAAACCCGGAAAATCAAGCTCTTGAATGCGTCGCAAGTGCAAAACAGTTGCCCCTATCGTATTACAGTTTCTGCTTAGTCCTTGTAAGCAGCCATCCGCATCGACAGTCAGCCAAGAGGGATCATCTAACCAGACTTTTTCAATGGTTTCACCAAGAGGAATAAAACTAATATTTAAACCATAACCAGGTGTAATTTCTAAAGTTACGGGTGTCCCTGAATTTCCTGTGGCTGTTTCCCAAGAGATCCGTTGTACTGCTGAATAAGCAGGTGTAATTAGAGAAAAAAAGCTAATTCCACCCACCGCTACACTTCCTAAAAAATGTTGCCAAATTCTGTTCATTTTTGAGCCTCCTTAGAGTATTAGAGATCAAAGGAACGATTGATAAAGATACTAACTTTTTGATTCGGTTTGATATACCAAAGTGGTGGCCGAGATTGAATTTCTGTGATTGAACGTTGATTTCGTTGTTGAATTTGTTGTAATAAAGGGGTCAATCCTCCTTCTAAAACTGCACCTAAAAGATTGGGATCACCTTGTTCAACCCGAGTAGACTGTTGGGAACCTAAAATGGAATTCAAATTATTAATTTCTTGACGACGGGGTTGGTTTAAAACCCTTCCCACATTGGCTAAAGAACCCAATAGCACTGTACTAGCATCCGTTCTAGCAATTTCTGAACCTTTTCTGTCATACTTTTGAGCCATTAAAGGATTGCCTTCGATACCTCGAATACTAATGACATCAGCAGGCAGAAGGTACTCATTTCCATCAAGAATCAGAGCAACTGCATTGCACTCCACCATTCCACTTTGATGAACAGATTTAACTTCAAAAACGACTAAAGTTTCAGGCGGCAATAACATGATTCCAGACGCATCGACTAAAGATTGATTGAGACGAACAACAAAACGTTCTGCATCGGAATTAGAAAGAGATGACGGATTAGATTTTTGAGAGCGATTTGCCGAGTTATTCCTCGAATTTGTCATAGAAATTACTGGGGTAATGAGAGTTCCTTCGGCTTGCTGCCCGACTTGAAAATTTCTCACTTCTATAATAGGCACTCCAGCAATAATGTTTTGTTCTTCCTGTAAAAAATCCTCATGAATTTCTGAACCTGAAATAGAAATTTTTTCCCACGTTAATACTTTTTCTGAGGCTAGGTAATCAGAACTTTCTCGCTTCACTGGAACTGCTTTAGGTACTGTTGATAAATGGGAATATTGAGATGGGATAATTCCCCATTGATCCGAGTTAGAACCCGTTGTAATAAACGGTTTATTTTCATCCGTTGCTACTTGTGCAATTTCAGCTTGCTCAGGTGCAATTTCCCCATAACTCCCCAATTCTTTTAAAGCCATCCATTGCTCCATCGGATCTATTGGTGGAGCGATATTTGCTTCTTCCAATTGGGGAGCTTCCCGTTGAGGAGTTGGAGACACTGGTGATGGTGCTGAACGACTTGGGGCTGGAACAGGAATAGGACGAGTGATGTACCGAGTTTCAGGAGATGTAGGACGAGGCGATAAAGTTGATACAGGGCGATGGCTTGATGGTGGGGGTGAGGTGGGCACCGATTGAGTTGCCTGTTTAGACTTGGATTTAGGTGGCTCTAATTTTTGATTTTTCGGACTTTTGAACGATTTA
>DATNRE010000467.1:0-6930 GCA_036703685.1 Candidatus Obscuribacterales bacterium | reverse complement strand
TAAGAGAAGGGAAGTTGCTAGAAAGAAACTAGCTCAACTTCATGCTAAAATTTCTGATACCCGAAACGATTTTTTACACAAACTTTCAACTCAGATTATTCGTGAAAATCAAACAATAGTCTTAGAAGATTTGAATGTGTCAGGGATGATGAAAAACCGAAAACTATCCCGTGCTATTTCTGATTTAGGTTGGCAGCATTTTAGAACTATGTTAGAGGCTAAATCGCTAATGTACGGGCGGGATTTTCGAGTAATTGATAGATGGATTCCTACTTCTCAAATTTGCTCTTGTTGCGGTTTTCACGGTGGCAAAAAAGAGTTAAATGTTAGAGATTGGATTTGTCTTAATTGTGGAACTTCTCATGATCGAGATGTTAATGCCGCAATAAATATTTTAGTCGCCGGAGGGCATTCGGAGACTTTAAACGGACGTGGAGAGAAGGTCAGTCTTTCTGTAAAGAAAGCACATCTCGGCGAAGCGTCAACCCGTCCAGAATTTCAGCAGTTGTCAATCTTTGATTTGTTGAAATAGATGGAATCCCCGCCCGTTTTACGGCGGGGCGGATGTCAAAAGCACCCAAAAATAATTATTTACATATTTCTAATTCCCTGTTCCCTGTTCCCTAATTCTTAAATGATTAGCTGCTGTAAATCCCGATCATGCAATTGTATTAATATTACAATTTCATATTATTTAATTCTTCCAATAAAGTATTGATAAAATCCTGAGTCTGTGTTAAATTCATTTGTCCAAAAGCTTGCCATTCTTCCGGTGTAATTTTATCATTACTTTGAATCACTTCTTGTATCCAATAGGGTAAATCCGAGGGGTTACTAATTAATTCATAGCTTTTTTCCAAAGCATTTTGACCTAAATTTTCCCCATTATATTGACTCACTAAGCATAATTTTAATAACTTAGCTAAATTACTTTCAGTAGGAATTGAGAGTAAAAAAGCCATTGTTTGAGCTAGGGTATTTTTGTTAAATTCCATGAATTTTTATTCCTTTTTTTACAGGTTTATGCTAAAAGAACTACTCAAGTATTATTAGGATTAAGGATGTTTTGATCCGTCAGGCATTATAGCACCTTTGAGATACGCTCCCCGCAAGTCGTACTCACTGACATTAGCACCTTTGAGGTTGGCACCGGTTAAATAAGCATTTTTCAGATCTGCACCACTCAAATTCGCGTTGCTGAGATTAGCCCCACTCAAATTTGTATCCCTTAAATCCGCACAAATTAGGTTAGCATAATTCAAATTAGCACTACTCAGATTCGCATAACTTAGTTTAGCAAAACCCAAGTTAGCATAACTCAAATTAGCCCCCGTCAGGTTGACGCGAGCCAGTAAAGCATTTCCCAGATTAGCATGATTTAGATCCGCATGATTTAGATCGGATTTAGTTAAATTAGCTTCGCTCAAATCAGCTTTAGGAAGATTAATTCTGACTAATTTTGCTGCGGGTATATCTAAATTATTTAAAGCTACTCCATCTTCATTCAAATCTTGTAAAGCAATAATTCTAGCTGGGCTAACTTTGACACCATGAGCCGCATCAATTACACTCCAAACTTGATAATGAAATTCTTTTTTGCGGTCGGGAATTTCTTTGACATATAGAATTAAAGCTGCGATAATACTAATCCCTTCAACTGCTCCTAAAAGTCGGGCGACAAACGAACCTTCGGGACTAATCAGTAAGACTCCAACCAAAACAGAAACAATGATAAGAGCGACTAACCAAGTTGGTGACTCCCAAAACCATTGATTAATTTTTTGTACACTATATTTAAAACTATTTTGAATGGGTTTTAGCAGTTGTAATATCAGTCTCAGGACTGGACTTATATTATGTTGCTCAGGCGTCCTATTCCCTGTACCCCTGTTCCCCACTTTGGGTGAGACAGTTTCCTCTGTTGTTGAGGGAAAGGGTATAGCTTTGATTTCCGGTTTTTCTGATTTTACAGCAATATCTACCCCTGCTCCTTCTAACATTAAATTAGAGGTAGTTGTGTAAATCTCAAGCCAAGCTTGTGCGACTTCGGGAGTCCAATCTTCTTGCAAATAATCGGCAAAAGTTTGTAATAAAATGTCACCGACAAGGGGATAATATTCCGTAACTATACCATAGCCTTTATGTCTAGCTCCTAAATCTTTCAGAACAGGAATTAGTTCTTCCGGTGTGCGTAAACCTTCGACTAATAGAATTAGAGAATTCAGGAGTTTTTTACCCTGCTTCTCCATATCAATTTTACCAAATAAACGTTTAGTTTCGGGATAAGTTTCAAACAGATTTTCATAAAAACTAGCGACAAATTCGACCGCCCGGGGCTTGATTTTTTCAAAGCTAGTTTCAACAAGTTCTATTTGTGCAGTTGTCGATAATTGCGGGGTTGTTTCTTTAGCTAAGGAAATAGATATTTTAGGCGGTGAGGGCAGTTTTTCTATCTCTGGCTGTGGGCTTAACTGAGAAATATCTACCCCGGCACCTTCTAACATTAAATTAGAGGTAGTTGTATAAATTTCAAGCCAAGCTTGTGCAACTTCGGGAGTCCAATCTTCTTGCAAGTAATCGGCAAAAGTTTGTAATAAAATATCACCGACAAGGGGATAATATTCTGTAACTATGCCATAGCCTTTATGTCTAGCCCCTAAATCTTTGAGAATGGGAACTAACAATTCAGGTGTGCGTAAACCTTCGACTAATAAAATTAGAGAATTAAGCAGTTTTTTCCCTTGCTTATCCATATCTGTTTTTCCAAACAAATGTTGAGTTTCGGGATAAGCTGCAAACAGATTTTCATAAAAACTAGCGACAAATTCGACCGCCCGGGGCTTGATTTTCTCAAAGCTGGTTTCAACGAGTTCAATGGGTAAATTTGAATAGGATGATTTCATATTCATGGTTAGGGTTATCCTGATTCGATTTGATGACTCATCTCTGCTAAAGACTGGGGAAATAATACTCTTGGTTTTAGTTTAGTAATCGCTTTAAATGAGTTAACTATTAAACTCCATAATCTCCCGATTTTTAGGTGTATAAATATCCAAATCAACCCATTCTGCTTCGATTTCCGCTTGTAGTTTTTGGCAAAATTGATCTAAAGGTAAGTCATTGCGATCATAACCAAAAGGATTTTCAATTTCTACACCAATGTCTTCTATTCCTAATAAGGCAAAGCTAATAATTCCCACAACCGGAATCGTAAACCAATCTAGTTCTTTGACAAATTGAAACGGTAAAGCAAAACAATATAACAATAATAAATGTTTGAGATGAATAGAATAAGGTCTAGGAAGGGGGGTGTTTAAAATTCGTTCACAACCACTCAATAACATAATGATTTGGTCTAAAGAGCGATTGAGTTCAATGAAAAATCTATAGGGAATGACTTTGTTATCATAATAAAGCTGGCGAAAATATTCAGCAAACCAATTAATAATTCTCAGGGGAACATTATTGGCTTTTTTGAGTGTTAAATAATCTTCTTGAGTCATTAATACTGCTACACTGTCATCGATACTTTCATCTCTCAAATGTAATTTAATAGCGATTATTAATATACCCACTAATCTAATATGGGCTATTTTTTTTTCTAAGTCTTCAGCATTATTCGTGGGAACAATTGTCCAAATATTTCGGCACAAAATTCGACCGGCATTAATCAAGTCATACCAAAGTTTACAACCTTCCCAAAATCTATCATAAGCTGTATTTGTTCTAAAAACTAATAATAATCCCAGAACGATTCCAGGGATTAAAGTGGAGAGAATGGGTTGATTTACAGCATATCCTTGATGATAGGCAAGAGTGATCAGTAAAGCAAAGATCATCGTACCCATTACTCGTCGCCAAATAGCCCGAATAACCGAGTTTCTTAAATCAATTGCTAAGTCTAACCAAGTTGAGTTTTTAATTAATTTGATCATGAAGTTTGATTGATAATGTTAAGGAGCAAATTAGGTCACAATTAGAGAAAACTATTGAATATAATTCAATAGAATTGTTAGAAATTTATCTAAAGATTTAGCGGGTGTTTCTTTCCTCCATACCGCAGTTGAGCGGGAGTAGTATAGGGGATGGTTGAGCTTTACAAATACCGTTTGAGGATGGGGCAATGCTTCTGCCTCGCTCGGCATAATTGCTACCCCTTGCCCTGTAGCAACCAAAGCAATCATTGAGGCATGACTATCAGCAAATAGATGTAAATTGGGGACGAAGCCAGCGCAACGACAAACATCGTGAATCCGATCATTTCGCCCGGGAAACGTTTCTTCAGACATCCCAATAAATTTTTCTGATGCAAGTTCAGCTAGATTAATTGAGGATTGATCTGCAAGGAGATGTTGATTAGATAGCAGCGCAATAATAGGCACTTTCTTAATA
Organism: Candidatus Obscuribacterales bacterium; assembly: GCA_036703685.1. Classification (GTDB taxonomy): domain Bacteria; phylum Cyanobacteriota; class Cyanobacteriia; order Cyanobacteriales; family Microcoleaceae; genus Planktothrix. The sequence continues at coordinate 2,538 of DATNRE010000467.1, read as the reverse complement.
CATTTGACCAGAAATTCTTCTTCTAAATCATCGGGTGGATTACCCATAAAGGCAATATTAATTCCGCCATCTCGCAACGTTTTAACTTGCTCACTCGGCGACATTTCCCTAAAACTTACGGAAATTTCAGGATAGGCAAGTCCAAAGTTCTGTAGGGTTTGACCTAGAAAACTCTGGAGGATAGTTGGGATATAGCCAATCACTAAAGGTTGATCTTGATTGGTGTAATGAGCCTTAATGGTTTGTACAGAAACATAACTACGATTCAAAATATCTTTAGCTTGTTCGAGAAAAAATTTCCCGGCTTCTGTGAGTTTTAATCCATCCGATTGTCTTAAAAATAGCATAACACTCAGTTCATTTTCAAGATCTTTGATTTGGCGGCTTAACGCAGGTTGTGAGATATACAACCTTACAGCAGCACGGCTGAAGTTCAGATCTTCTGCAACAGCAACAAAATATTTAAGATGACGTAATTCCATATACACCCTAAAAAAAAATCGGTATGTTTTATAATTATAGCTCTATTATTTTTAAGCATACCTATCTCAAGAAAAATCTAATACAAGCATGGTAGATTAACTACATTCCTGATTTTTTACGGACTCCAATTCATGTTTAAAGTATTCAAAGGGTTTTGTTCGACAATTATTTTAGCGGGTTTCTTACTATTGACAACTGGGACATTTTCCGCCTCAGCACAAAATGTTGATATTCAGATCAAAGATGTTCCTCCTCAAGTTTTGCTTACTGCTAAACGGGTACTTCCTGATGCTAAATGGACAATGGCTAGCTGGGATTTAGGGGATAATGGCTTACCCGTCATTGAAGTTGAAGGCACTCTCAACGGAAAGAAAGTTGAAGTAGATGTTTATACTGATGGTGGTATTGAAGAAGTAGAACGTGATATTTCTGAAAGTGAAGTTCCTGCTGCGGTAATGACAGCACTGAAGAAATATGTACCTGGATTTCAAATTGTTTCAGTCAATAAATCTGAAACCAGTGGTGTTGTTGATCGTTTTGAGTTTCATGATGCCAATGATCTGTCTGTTAAAATTGGAGAATTCGGTCAGCGAGTCCTGATCACATCAGAAGATGCAGGTCACTAACTTTTAGTTATAGATTTATAAGGCTCCTTTTTTGAGTTTTGAAATGGCTAAGGGTTTATACCTTTAGCCATTTTATTTATACCTAAATACTGGGCGGTAATTTCTGGCATCAATCTATCCTTACTCTTGCATCCCAGCATAAAGTAATCGAGCAAATAACCGGGCTCCATCATCTTTTTTAAGTTCAGCATATTCGGGATGTTTACGAAAACCCACCGACCTTAAATCTGATAACAATTCCGGGTGAAATTGACAAGTAAATGAACGCCGAATCAACTTACTTTCAAAATCTTTATAGTTGATACAGGTAGCAGAACATTCGGTGAGAATTTCATCTTCATGGGCTGTTGAACACAGAATTTCTATGGCATAGGGCATTTGCATCAGCCAAGATAGGGGACTTCCTGCGAGAATATGACGATGGGAAATGATCGTATTATGGAGTAATCGATAGGCCCAATTTGCAAATAGAATTGCTTCTTCATTCACTTCATCTGAGTGAAACATGGCAATATTAAGTTCATGTTCGTATTCGATAGAAGTATCAATCACTCCTTCAAATTCATCGGCGGTTACTTCATGAACTGTAATTAATGATTGGGGAATTCCTGAACTTTCACTATCAGGAGATTCGTAATGATGTAACTGGCGATCGCCCACTTCTTTAAATTCGTTTGGCCCTACAGCAAATTCAGGATCATGCCAACTTCGAGCCACGATATTACCATTCTTTTTCTTAACGGAAAGAGAATTCCCCATCCTTTCAATTTCTTGGCAAACATTTTGCAAAGCTTTGAGGGTTTTTCCTGAGGAATCGTTCTCTAATTGATCTAAATCTAGTACCTGTTTTACCGCCTTTTGAATCAGATTAATGTGTCCTTGGGCGGCTAATTGATGTCCTAAACAAATAAAAATGGCGGGCGCGCTGGTTGGTGTTCGAGATAACAGTAACTTCTCCACAAATATATGTAAATCTGCGAGAGAAGATTGGCTCCCTGCAAAACTAGAAGCATCTCGTACCGATGGATCTCCCCCTTCCACAACAACGGCTAATCCTGAAGAAATCACCGGAATAATTGTTTCAGGATCGAGTAATCCTGATGACCACAAAGGAAACAAAATTGAGTCGCAGTCCGCTATTGTTTGGGCAATATAGGCAACATTTAGAGATGCTCGAACGTGTTCCCCTAATGGATTATATCCAACGTGTTCCCAAGGTTCAATAATCGCGATCGCATTCCGAAAAAGCCGAGGATGCTGCATCAGAAATTCAAAATCCGACTGACCGTTAATTACCTTTTCTAAAGGTCTGCCTTTTCCCCATTCAAAGGCTTCATTTTCCGTGAGCAGAGACTTATTTGGTAAGGGGGTTGGTGAATGACGATTTGCGATAAAATGTCCCAGCAAAATGTGTACAGATTCAAAATCT
>DATNRE010000466.1:0-4807 GCA_036703685.1 Candidatus Obscuribacterales bacterium | reverse complement strand
GGGCCATTGGTCATCATCACCAGGCGATCGGCTAAAAACAAAGCTTCATCGATATCATGGGTAATCATCAGCACCGTAATTTGATGATCCTGCCAAATACTCAGCAGTTCTTCCTGTAATTCTTCCCGGGTGATCGGGTCTAAGGCGCCAAAGGGTTCGTCTAAAATCAACATTTGGGGACGAGTGGCTAAGGCCCGGGCGATGGAAACCCGTTGTTTCATGCCCCCGGAGAGTTGGGAGGGTTTTTTATTCGCCGCTTCCGATAGCCCCACTAACTCTAAATTTTCTTGAACAATGGTTTTATGTTCGGCGGTGGATTTGTCAGGATATACTGACTCAACTCCTAACTGAATATTTTCTTTTGCGGTCAACCAAGGTAACAGGGAATAGTTTTGAAACACCACCATCCGTTCTGGCCCGGGTTCGGTGATAGTTTGTCCTTTAACTGATACTACCCCGGAGGTGGGTTGATTAAACCCGGCCACCATATTTAATAGGGTGGATTTTCCACAACCGGAGTGACCAATAATGCAAATAAATTCGCCTTCTTGCACCTGAAGATTGACGTCTTCGAGTACAACATATTCACCTTTTGCCGTGTTATAGACTTTGGAAACTTGATCAATCAGCAAAAAAGCATCGGATTTTGAGGATGGCATTGGTTTAGAAGAAATACTATCTAAAATTTGCATAATTTTTTAGACTAAACAATGGTTGACGATGAGAATGTTTTAGGCGGCTATAGGATCGAGGATAATTTCTTCAATCCGAATTTCCTGTTTAATCTTGAGATTTTTGAGATATTTAATCGGATCGTTAGGATTAAAAATAGTGCCATCAAATAGCTTAATGCTTTGGCGATCGCGTCCTGTCTCGGACAATCCTAATTCCCGGGCTGCTTGGCCATAAACATCGGTTCTTAATACCCTTTCTATGATAGAAACCCAGTTTTTGGGGAAAGGTGTAATCCCCCAACGAGCCATTTCTGCGATGATCCAGAGAAATTCCGTAGCATCGGGGCAATTAGTTTTGTCCACATAAAATTGATTGTAATTTACCAATAATTGTGGGGGTTGACCATCGCCGCGATCAACGGGGTCAATAAATCCTAGGCGGGTATATTCGGGAGCCGATCCCACATATTCATCCCGGCATAAAATCTCTAAAATTTCTTCTCGATTTCGCCGATCATCGCAATAATCACAGGCATCAATTAAGGCTTTTACTAGAGCAATATGGGTTTTGGGATAGCGATTTGCCCAGGCTTCAGTTACGCCTAAAACTTTTTCTGTATGTCCATTAGGGAAAATATCAAAACTATTAGCAATCACAAATCCTAACCCCTCATGAACAGACCGGGCATTCCAAGGCCCGCCCACGCAATAGCCATCAATATTTCCGGCTTTTAAATTCGCTTGCATTTGGGGCGGTGGAATCACCGTTAAATTCACATCTTGATCGGGGTTAATATTTCCGGCTGCTAACCAATAACGTAACATTAAATTGTGCATAGAACTGGGGTGAACCATGCCCAAGGTATGCACTTTGTCAAGGTGATTTTCGATATAAATTTTAAAATCTGCTAAGGTTTTAACCCCATTTTCATAGAGGTTTTTACTCAGGGTAATTCCATTCCCATTTCGAGATAGGGTCATGGCCGTAACAATGGGAATCGGTGGATTTTTACCGAATCCTAATGTCATTGCTAAAGGCATTCCTGCCACCATTTGGGCCGCATCTAAACGACCTTCTACGACTCCTTGACCTAACAGTTTCCAACTGGTTTCTCGACTGAGGGTAACTTCACTTAATCCATATTCTTCAAAAATACCCTTTTCCTTGGCAATAATTAGGGGGGCACAGTCGGTTAGGGGAATAAAACCTAGGTCTAAATTGACCTTTTCTAAGCCATTTTTGGCAACCACCATAGGGGCTTTTTTTGTTGCGGATTTTTTGGCTTTTTTCTGTTGGTTAAGAAAATAAACAACTTCATTCCGTAGGGCATAATAGCTGGGATGATTTACCACTTCCATCCGTTGACGGGGACGGGGAATATTCACCTCTAAAATTTGCCCAATATGGGCTTCTGGGCCGTTGGTTAACATTACAATCCGATCGGATAATAACAAGGCTTCATCGACATCGTGGGTCACCATGACGGCGCTGACTTGGTTAGCTTCACAGATTTTCATTAACTGCTCCTGTAGCCCACCTCTAGTTAAGGCATCTAGGGCGCCAAAGGGTTCATCTAGGAGTAATAATTGGGGACGAATCGATAGGGCACGGGCGATCGCCACTCGCTGTTTCATCCCCCCCGAAATTTCCCCGGGTCGTTTATCCGCCGCCTGTCTTAAACCGACTAATTTAATATGTTTTTCAACAATTTCTTGTCTTTCGGTTTTCGGTAGTTTCCGATAGACTTCATCAACAGCTAGGGCGATATTTTCCCTAACAGTTAACCAAGGTAATAGGGAATAATTTTGAAAGACTACCATCCGATCGGGCCCAGGTTCGCGGACTTCTCGCCCTGCTAAAATAATCCCTCCTTCTGAGGCCTGATCTAACCCGGCGATAATATTTAATAGGGTGGATTTTCCACAACCTGAGTGTCCAAGAAGGGTGATAAATTCACCTTTATTAATTTTAAGTTCGATATTTTTCAGGGCAATATATCGTTCTCCATTGGGGAGATTAAAAACGCGATGAACGTGGTCAACTTGTACGAATACAGACATAATTAAATATGAGAAATTAAGGGTAAACGGCAATCATTTTTGGTTTATTTTTGCTCGGCGGGAACCACTTTAGAAGCAATAAAACCAATGGTTCTATCTAGGATTAAACCGACGACTCCGACATAAATTAAAGCTACGATAATTGCACTCATGCGAGAACTATTATAGGCATCCCAAATAAAGAAGCCGATCCCTACTCCACCCACTAACATTTCCGCCGCAATAATCGCTAACCAAGATAGACCGATCCCAATTCTTAATCCAGTAAAAATATAGGGAACTGCGGAGGGAAATAACACTTTAAAAAAGTATTTATGTTTGGGTAAACGTAACACTCTCGCCACGTTTTTATAGTCTTGAGGAATTTGTTGTACGCCGACGGTGGTATTAATAATAATCGGCCAAACTGCCGTAATAAAGATGACGAAAATAGCCGCCGGATTAGATTGTTGTAAGGCAGCTAGGGCAATGGGTAACCAAGCCAGGGGCGGAATGGTTCTCAGAATTTGAAAAAGGGGATCTAGGGCATCATACATAAAGGTATTACTCCCGACTAAAATCCCTAGGGAAATTCCTACAATCACCGATAAGCTAAAGCCAACCGCCACCCTTTGTAAACTGGCGATGACTTGCCAACCTAACCCTTTATCCGTGCCTCCATTATCAAAAAATGGGTTAACAATTAAGTCCCAAGATTCTTTAACGGTTGTAATGGGAGAGGGTAAATTAGGATTTTCTCCTGAACATAATAGTTGCCAAATCGCTAGAAAAACAAAAAATCCAATCAAAGGGCGGATTACTTTATTGCGATTATTATTCAACCAATTGAAAACGGAATTTAGAGGATTATTACTATCAGAATTGGCTTTGGCGCTAGTAGTCATGATGATTACAAATGAGTTGGTTTTTTCTCTTTCCCCCTTTGGTCAGGGGGGTTAGGGGGGAGCATTTCCTGAGTCAGGACGGGTTTATTAATATTATCTTTAGGAATTATTGTCTCTGAAAGAACCCGCCCCTACAGGAATTAGGGAAGAATTAGACTTTTTTGATCGCTAAACTATTGAGATAGGCTTTAGGATCATCGGGGTTAAATTGTATGCCATCAAAGAAGGTTTCAATCCCGCGAGAGGGTGTGGCTGGAATTTGTTCTGCGGGAACATTTAAAGACTTCGCCGCTTCCTTCCATAAATCTTCGCGGTTGACCTTATCAACGGTGGCTTTAATATCTAAATCGGCGGGTAAATATCCCCAGCGAATATCCTCGGTTAAGAACCAACTATCATGGCTCTTATAGGGATAAGAGGCATTATCTCGCCAGAATTTCATCGCCAAGGGACTGGCCGTAATTACCCGACCATCGCCAAAATCAATATTTCCCCTAGAGCGCTCAATAATATCTTTAAAAGGCACTTTAAACCATTTATCTTGGGAAACAATTTGACACATTTCTTCGATATTTTCCGGTTTATCACACCATTGTTGCGCTTCTAATACCGCCATGGTTAAAGCTTTAGCGGCTTTGGGGTTTTTATCTACCCAATCTGCTCGCATACTAAAGGCTTTTTCCGGGTGATCTTTCCATAATTCCCCGGTAATTAAGGCCGTATATCCGGCTTTTTGATTTACTAATTGAGCATTCCAAGGTTCACCAACACAGAACCCTTCCATATTTCCAACTTTCATATTGGCTACCATTTGGGGGGGTGGCACCGGAACAATTGAAATATCAGTATCTGGAATTGTTCCCCCGGCAGCTAACCAATAGCGTAACCATAAATCATGGGTTCCTCCCGGGAAAGTCATCGCCCCTTTGACTTCTTTTCCTGCATTTTTGGCAGCTAATAAAATGTCTCTGAACTTAGCACTATCATTAACAGTAATTTTAGCATCCAGATAGTCTTTACTTAAAGAAATTGCCTGACCATTGGTATTTAATCGGGCTAAAATATACATCGGAACGGGCTGTTTTGTAATCGTTCCTAATGTCATTAAATAGGGCATGGGGGATAAAATATGCGCCCCATCAATGCCGCCGCCACCGGAACCTAATTCTAGGTTATCTCGAGTAACAG
>DATNRE010000465.1:0-5740 GCA_036703685.1 Candidatus Obscuribacterales bacterium | reverse complement strand
ATCATTTGACCTATGTAGAAGATTTGGCAGCGGGTATTGCCTTGGCGGGGGAAAAAGAAGCCGCTATCGGTGAAATTTTTACCATTGGTGGCAATGAATTTGTCACCTTAAATCAACTGGTTCAGAAAATTGCTGATATCTATAATAAACCCGTTTCTAAGTTTAAAATTGCCGTGTGGCCCGTGTGGTGGGCGGGTTATTTATGCGAACTGATTTGTTTACCTTTAAAAATTTCTCCGCCTATTTATCGCCGTCGGGTGGATTTCTTTATTAAAGACCGGGCTTTTGATATTTCTAAAGCTCAAAAATTATTAGGGTATCAACCCAAAGTTCCCCTAGATGAAGGCTTGAAAAAAACCGCCCTTTGGTATAAAGATTCCGGTTTATTAGAAGCGTCATCCGCTCTCAAATCCTAACTATTTTAAACCCTTTATTTAGGTGGGCATAGCTCACCTTTAAATTTATGAATGAAACTGAAAATCGCCAAATTATCAACAAAGTTTCTCTGTCTGCACAACTCAATCAAGCTGAGTCTTCTTTGTTAAAACGCTATCAAACTAAAGCATTAGGAACAGACAATTTAGGGCATTTCATTCAATATGAATTAGCTAATTTTTTCTTAGGTAATTTATCCGGTGCTTTAGGTTATGTGACTCGGAAATCCGCTTATAAAGGGTTATTTAAAAGCACGGGTGCAGGGATAATTTTAGGTAAGGGGATTGTATTACGTCATCCTAAAAAAGTAACTTTAGGAAACCGAGTTGCCATTGATGATTATGTCTTAATTGATGCCAGTGGCGCGGGAGAGGAAGGAATATTTTTAGATGATGATGTGATTATTTCTCGAAATTGTGTCATCCAAGGCAAAATTGGCGGAATTTCTATTGGCAAAAAAACCGATTTAGGCTGTAATACCATTCTATCTTCTAGTGGTGGAATTTCTATTGGTAATTCGGTTTTAATTGCGGGTAATTGTTATATTGGAGGAGGACGATATATTACAGATCGTTTAGACATTCCCATGATGGAACAGGGAGTTTTTACTAGGGGAAAAATTACGATTCAAGATGATGTTTGGTTGGGAGCGAGTGCCGTTGTTTTAGATGGAGTTAAAATCGGTAGAGGCTGTATTATTGGAGCCGGAGCCGTCGTAACTAAAGATTTACCGGACTATGCGATCGCTGCGGGTGTTCCTGCTAAAATTATTAAAATGAGAACGGATACGAAAACCCTTTAAAATCCCCCTTTAAAATCATCATGGCAAAACCCAAGTTATACCCCTTTCTCGCTCAAACCTATCCCCAAGTTAAACCCTTATACAATTTATTGAGATACCGTTATCATCAACTTGATCTGTTAAAACCATCCTCTTTTAAACAATTACAATCTATTCACTATCAACCCTCAAAAACCGTAGCTTTTCTAGCCGATGGATTACAGTTAAAAGGGGATTTATATTTACCGGAAAATTCCGCAACTGCCCCAACAATTATTCTACTCCATGGGTCTTCAGTTTTAGGGAGAAAATTACCGATTATTCCCGCCTTAGCTGAGGGTTTTAAAAATCTAGGTTATCGGGTTTTTGCTTTTGATCTTCGCGCCCATGGAGAATCTGAACAACCCCAAAACTATACAACAAAATCTTTTAATTTTGCTCAGGATGTGACCGCCGCCATTGATTATTTAAGCACTAATTTTCCCAGTCAAAATAATCAGATTTATGTCTTAGGACATTCCTTTGGGGCGGGTGTCACCATGGCTGCCCAAGCTCAAGATTCGCGCATTTCTAAAGCGGTGGTATTCTCCCCGCCGCGTCGTTTGAGAGAGCGTTTTTTAAGCCCAGAAGCTCAGGAAAAAGAAAAATTAATGTTTCGTTGGCAAATAGATATGCAGTTGCCAAAACCCCTAGAATTTGGTTTTTGGGAACCGGTGATGGTAGCATTGGATATAGAAACTTATTTAGAAGATTTTACTCAACCCGGGCATATTCCGTTATTAATCATAGATGCGGAATTGGAGCCCCCTGAAGATTTAGTATTTTTAAGGGATTTATCCCAAAAAATGGTTCCCCCGGTTGAATATTGGACAATTCCCCAGGCAAATCATTATTTGAATACCGGGTTAATTCTTAATAAAGGATTTGCTCAAGGGACAGCAATTTCAACCTTTGTTAATTATGTCAATAATTGGTTAAAAATCAATGATTAGAAATTGTTTTGATTTTAATAATAGGACTAATTTAAGATGAAACCCAATGTTTTAAACCTAACAGATTTCTGTAAAGGATTAGCGATCGCCCTTGTGGTTTTAGTGCATTATCGGGGCGGTTGGTTTGGATGGCAAGGTGTCCATGTTTTTATTGTTTTAAGTGGTTTGGGTTTAGCCTATTCCTGTGCTAAACAGGGTCAAAAAATTTCCTGGGTGGATTGGTTTACTCGCCGGATGAAACGGGTTCTTCCTGTGTATTGGGTCGCGGTTATTTTTTCCTTTCCTTTATTAGCCTATTTAACTAATTTAAAATTTGCCCTTATTAGAACTATTTTAGATTGTTTTCTTCTGACTAATGTTTTCGAGGATTTTCGGGGACGAGCCACCGGAGCTTTTTGGTATGTTCCCTTTATTGTCGGAGCTTATTTACTCTTTCCAATATTATATAATCGATTCCAAAAATATGCAAACTGGCGGGGATATTTAATCATTTTATCAATTACCTTGGGGATCGAATTTATTTATCGAGGCATTGCTATTTATTATTTAGATGGACTTCCCATTGCCCATACCGATAAATTCCTAGGGATTTTCCCGGTAACAGTTCACAGCCTGCATCGTTATCCAGACTGGTTTTTTGGCTTCTTTCAAGAACGATCGCCTTTTGGTTTTATTCTAGCTAGAATTGGAGAATTTACCCTGGGAATGGTTGCGGGATTAGCCCTCGCTAAAAATAGTAATCGTTTTAATCAAATCATCATTAATCCCTATATGGGAGGGTTGGGTTTTTTGATTTGGATGGGGGGACAATTTCTACTTTATATCGGATTGTGGGGATGGATTTTTACAGACTTTGTGATTGCTTTAGGAATAATTCTTTGGATTGTTAATCTGGCTGATTTTACCCAAAAAAAAATGCCGATGCTGTTTAAAACCGTTAGTATTATAGGGGTTTGGTCATATTATATTTACCTCACCCATCAACCCTTTACCCGTCTATTTCCGCAAATAAAAAATTATATTCTTCCCCACCATCCTAACCTTGTCGCTGACCTGCTAACGGAATCTTTATTTTTAGGGACAACCCTGATCACGATTTATTTAGCCAGTGATTTGATCAAGAGATTTGATGAGTCTAAAGTACCGTCTAAAATCATGCTTCAATTCACTCCGATTTTGAATTATTTCTTAATTCCCTTTAAAAACCTTTAAATTACTAAAAAAGGAATAACCCTCATGAGTAATTATCTGAAAAATCCCTCGATCCTGAAATGGATAATTTTGAATGCTACTGTAGTTAGTTTAATCCTCGGTTGTCGCCCCACTCCCGAAGCCAATTCTCAGCCAGAAGTTATCCCAGAACCTGTTAACTATGCCCCGGTTGTGAGTGCTGGATTTCCCCAATTTATTTCACCCAAAAACTCCGTCGAACTCTATGGAAATGTGACCTATTTAGGAGATTCAAAAGATCTAAAAACCCAATGGAAAAAAATCAGCGGCCCCGGCACTGTTACCTTTACTAACGCCACAAATCCTAATACAAAAGCAGAGTTTTCTCAACCCGGAACCTATGTTTTAGAGTTGAGCGCGACGGGTGCAGAGTATTCTAGTCAGGATCAAGTAACCGTACAAGTTAATAGCGTTAATCAACGGCAAATCCCGGCTTTAAGTGTTTTTGAACAGGGTTTTATTCATACAGGAAATTATCAAAATCCCTATACTGAAGTTGAAGCTACGGCAACTTTTACCACGCCAAAAGGTGAAACTCAAATTATTCCTTTATTTTGGGATGGTGGGAAAACTTGGAAATTGAGATTTTCTCCTAATCTGGCAGGAAATTGGAAATGGTCAGTTCAATCTAATGATCCCGGATTAAATAATCAATCTGGATCATTTAAAGCCCTAGCAGCCCAAAGCAAAGGCGGCATTAAAGTTAATCCTAAATATCCCGCTCATTTCATCTATGAAGATGGCACACCTTTTTGGTTATTTGGAGATACCCATTGGACATTATATAGTCATATTCCAAAAGAAAAAGTAGATCGAAATTCTGTTAAACAATATATTGATAAACGCGCCCAACAGGGGTTTAACTATATCCATTCTAGCCTCCTATCTAGGGGAAAAAATGAAGGGGGATTAGCCTTTGAAAATCTATCAGCAGAAACCTTAAATCCCGGTTATTGGCAAGAGGTTGAGGCTCGAATTAAATACTTAAATCAAAAAGGAATCACACCGATGTTGTTCTTAAGTTGGTCGCAAGATCGCGGCTCACAACATGATTGGAAATCCTTTCCGAATCAGGAAGCTCGACTGCGATATGCCCGTTATATTATGGCTCGTTATAGTGCCTTTAATGTGGCATTTACCGTCGCTGGAGAATGGAATGAATATGGCGATAAAGCCCTATATCAAACCATTGCCCAAGAAATGGTTAAATTTGATCCCCATCAACGATTAATTGGTATTCATCCTGGGGAAAAAAGTTATAGTGTCGCTGATTTTGCTCAAGAAGATTGGATGTCTTTTGGGGATTATCAACAGAGTTATAGCAACTTACATCAACGGGTTTTAGGTAGTCTCAAGTCAAATAAACCCGTCGTTAATTCTGAATATGCCTATTATTTACGGGATCAGAATGAGGATGGAAAAGTTGATAAACCCAATAGTGCCACCTTAGATGAAATTCGCCATGCGACTTGGGATATTGTGATGGCAGGAGGCTATTTTGTCACCGGATGGGGAACTACTTATTTTGGAGGAATTCGTGATCCGGGGCCATTTAATGTAAATGACCCAAAAAATCAGGATTGGGAAGCTCAAATTCAGCAACTTCCTAAACTGTTTAAAAATTTAGAGTGGTGGAAATTTCAACCCCTAGAAAAACGGCTTAAAGGTGAGGGAACCCATTATGTTTTGGGCAACGAAAATCAACAGTATATTGTTTATGTTCGAGATACGAATAAACCCCTCTCCCTATCCTTACCACCAGAAACAACAGGTTCTTACCGTATCCAACTGTATAACCCCCGTTTGGGTGAATTTTCTGAACTCCCCGATTTTACTGGAAAAGACTCAATTTCTTTGCAACCTCCAACTCAACAAGATTGGGTATTTGTGATCAAGAAAAACAACTCTTAGGAAATAGTTTATAAGCTAATTTCTTCTCCCTGTTCAGTAAAAATTACCTCATTAATTTGCCAGTTAGAATTACTGGTAATCGTTTTTCTCAAACCCCCAAATAGGGCTAATTGTTCACAACTTGATAGGGAGTTAAACGTCCGATCCGCATTAGTTGGAACCCGAAAATCAATCGTAACAACCTGTTGATCGGGTTCCACTTTTACCCGATAATTCAAGGTGAAATCTGAACTACTTTGTTGTGCTAAAACCTCGGCGATCGCTGTTTCTAAAGCCTGTTCTTTAGGAAGCGTAATTTGTCGAGGAACTAACTCAGAACATTGACTATCCACCTGATAAATGGTCACGGGAACGGTGTCAGCCGGGGAAAGGGTTTGTTTTTGAGGTTCAG
>DATNRE010000464.1:0-12814 GCA_036703685.1 Candidatus Obscuribacterales bacterium | reverse complement strand
GTTGAAGAAATTGTAGAAACAGAAACTCCGGTTTTTGAATCTGCTAATGTTGAAGAAATTGTAGAAACAGAAACTCCGGTTTTTGAATCTGATAATGTTGAAGAAATTGTAGAAACAGAAACTCCGGTTTTTGAATCTGCTAATGTTGAAGAAATTGTAGAAACAGAAACGCCCGTTTTTGAGTCTTCTACGGTTGAGGAAGTTGTAGAAACAGAAACTCCGGTTTTTGAATCTCCTACGGTTCAAGAAGTTGTAGCAGTACCCACAACAACGATTCAGACAGAACTAACAACATTACCATCAATAAAAACCCAATCAGAAGAAGAATTAATTGGGCAAATTTCAGAAATTGGAACATCAGGAAACTTTGCATCTATTAATACATTAACCGGATATTTACAACACCCTAACCCTGAAGTTCGTTATGCTGTTGCCGCAACATTAGGAAAACTCACTGCTTCCGGTCGATTGAGTCGAGAAGTACAACAAAGCATCCCCATTTTAACTCGATTAAGTCAAGATCTTGATCCGAGGGTTCGTCAAGAAGCAATTATTGCTTTAGGCAAAATACCTTCTCATCAAGTGATTCCCATTTTGCAGAAGGCGCTACGAGATTCTCAAATTTCAGTCGCCCAATCAGCTAGTATTGCCTTAAACAAATTCAAAGTTTATCGCGTCCGTCCTAAATCTTTGCCTAAATCTTTAATGCTGAAAAAACCGAATATCTCTAATAATCCTGAATAGATTGCAGTATTTTGTTATAGGGGTTTGATATCCCAGTCAAACCCTAAAGTTTTGTTTTTTTTCGTGATAAACTTATAGTCTCCCTAGCGATGGGGAATAAAACATAAAGTTGTGATTTTTGTTAACAGTCAACTTATTTTTAGAAACAACAATGAAATTTCAAACATCCTTATTAGCGATCGCTTGTCTTGTTGGTACAGTAGGTATTTCTTTACCTGTTAAAGCTAATTATTTAGAGAATACCCCCATGCAGATTGCTCAGTCTTTTACGCCTGAGAAGACTTATATGACTCCCCCAAATTAGGGGTTTAATCTTGGCTTAAAAGGCTCGTTATATTTTATTAATACACCCTACAAGATCGGCAATCTCAGTCTAATTAGGCTAATCAAAAAATCTACTTGTTTCTCCGATTAACCTAATCTGCAAGTGTAGCAATTATCTTTAGCCTACATTGTACTGAAACTGACCGTTAGTGTGACCGCTAACCAGATCCAATTCGGCAGATAACCATAAATCGAGTTTATGACCTGCAATGGCCAAGAATTCTTCCTGTAGCTCCTGGTTCAGTCGTTCCATCGACCAATTGAGAAGGGAATTTTTGGGTACAGAAAACTCAATCGTATGGGTTGAGGTATTTTGACCGGAAGGATAAATGACCGCAAGACCAAAAAGCTCGGCTTTTTCATCCTTTGTTATGCTCCAAAGGTTGACGAATTCCTGGCAGAATGGCTCTGTGCCCACGATCGCAAGCAATTGATCTAGCGCATCCGCCTCATAACCACGGAATGATTGTAGTTCATATATAAAGTCGTACATACTTTCGCCCCCAGCAATCCGCTGTAAAATGGGTACTCGCTGATACTTTTCAAGGGCATTAAGTTGTTTTTTACACCAATCCAGCAATTCATTACTGTTGTAGTCAATCGAATTAAAATTAAGTTGAGCCGCCAAATTGACTTTAAAGCCCACGTCTAACTTGACTTCTGTGTCTGTAGCATTTAGATCGAAGGTGACATTACCCTGGAATGCTTCTCCCGTATATTGAATCGAAGTATTGGTGATATTAATTGTGGCCATAGCCGTTGATAACTCCTAATAATTATCGTTAATTGTAAAAGATTAGCATCTATTGACTCAGAGGATGTAAGTTTTGAGAGAAATTATAATAACTTTTCATAATTTTTTAAAGTTCCGTAAATTTCATTATAGAATTGATAATAATTCTATCAATAACCGCTCTATGACCTCTAATCCAGATTTTAGTTTAACCTGTCCGATTCCGATTCAACAATATCCTCATATTTTACTAGCTCATGGAGGAGGAGGTAAACTTATGCGGCAATTAATTGACCAGATGTTTTTACCTACTTTTGGTCATCCCAATCAAGTCGAACATGATGCAGCTACTCTCCAATTACAGGGAAATAAAATAGCCTTTACGACGGATTCCTATGTGGTGAATCCCCTATTTTTTCCCGGGGGAGATATTGGGTCAATGGCGATTCATGGTACGGTGAATGATTTAGCAATGGCGGGCGCTCGTCCTTTATATTTAAGTGTGGGTTTTATTTTAGAAGAAGGTTTACCCATTCAAACGTTATGGGAAATTATTCAATCAATGAAAATAGCCGCCGATAAAGCCCAGGTAAAAATTGTTACAGGAGATACTAAAGTTGTTGATAAAGGTAAAGGAGATGGTATTTTTATTAATACTTCGGGCATTGGAATTATTGAACATAATTTAACTATTAATCCCCTATCTGTTCAACCGGGAGACGCAGTTATTATTAATGGGGATTTGGGACGCCATGGCATTGCCATTATGGCAGTACGAGAGGGATTAGAATTTGAAACCACCATAGAAAGTGATTCTGCACCCATAGCAGATGTGGTTTTAGAATTATTAGAAGCAGGAATAGAAATCCATTGTTTGCGCGATTTAACCCGGGGCGGTTTAGCAAGTACCTTAAATGAAATTGCCAGTGCGGCTGGGGTAGAAATTGAAATTCAAGAAACAGCAATTCCGGTGTTAGAAGAAGTTAGGGGAGCCTGTGAAATCTTAGGATTTGACCCTCTTTATGTGGCGAATGAAGGGCGGTTTGCGGTATTTGTCCCAGAAAAAGATAGGGAAAAAACCTTATCAATTTTACGAACAAAAATACCAGAGGCGAGTTTAATTGGTTTTGTGAAAGCCACATCCAATCCTTTAGTAACTTTGCAAAGTCAAATTGGAGCTAAACGAATTATTGATATGTTGAGTGGAGAACAATTACCCAGAATTTGTTAATAAAAGGGCTGTGGGATTGGATATTTATGGCAGTCGTAACGATCTTTTTTTAAAGCTATATCTGGGGGAGATGAAGCAATGAGAATACTACTCACTAAAACATTAGTATCAATGACAAATCTTAATTTATCCATTGTGCAGAATATCGTCTAATATTTCTTGAGTTAAACCATTATTTTTGGCTTCATAATTTTAGGGATGAGGCGCGCCTCGCCCCTACAAGGGAATGTAAGTATTTTTTAGGGTTAATAACCCCGATCATTATGACTGTACAATTCATTTAGACTTGCTATACCCCCGGCAAAATTAAATCCCTTTTAGTTAGAATACGATCTCAATTCATCAACGGCGTTACAATTAATGAATCAGCGTTGATGAGAAAACGATTTTGAACGAGTCCGTGCTACTGACAAACCCCTACCCATTCGATACTATAGAAGCCGCCTTAGCCGATCTCAAAGCCGGCCGCTGCATTGTGGTGGTGGACGATGAACACCGCGAAAACGAAGGCGACTTAATTTGTGCGGCCCAGTTTGCCACCCCCGATATGATTAACTTCATGGCGGTGTATGCCCGGGGATTAATTTGTTTGGCCCTGACCGGAGAACGTCTGGATCAGTTAGACTTGCCCCTGATGGTCACGAAAAACACCGACGCCAACCAAACCGCCTTTACCGTCAGTATTGACGCCTCCCCTCAAATGGGCGTTTCCACGGGAATTTCCGCCGATGACCGCGCCCGCACGATTCAAATTGCCATTAACCCCGCCAGTCGTCCCGAAGATTTACGACGTCCGGGCCATATTTTCCCCCTGCGGGCTAAGGATGGCGGCGTATTAAAACGGGCCGGACATACGGAAGCAGCCGTTGATTTATCTCGGTTAGCGGGGTTATATCCTGGGGGCGTAATTTGTGAAATTCAAAATTCCAATGGGTCAATGGCGCGACTTCCCGAACTCATTGAATATGCTAAAGTTCACCATTTAAAATTAATTACGATCGCCGATTTAATTAGTTATCGCCTCAAACATGATCGTTTTGTGTATCGGGAAACCGTGGCTCAATTGCCCACCCAATTCGGGGATTTTAAAATTTACGCCTATCGTAATTCCTTAGATAATACCGAACATATTGCTTTAGTTAAAGGCGATCCCGAACAGTTTAAAGAAATGCCCGTGATGGTGCGGGTTCACTCCGAATGTTTAACCGGAGATTCCTTTGGTTCGATGCGCTGTGACTGTCGAATGCAGCTACAAACCGCGATGAAAATGATTGATTATGTCGGGTCGGGAGTAATTATTTATCTCCGACAGGAAGGACGCGGAATTGGATTAATTAATAAGATTAAAGCCTATTCTTTGCAGGATATTGGATTCGATACCGTTGAAGCTAACGAAAGATTAGGGTTTGCTCCTGACCTACGGGATTATGGCATGGGGGCGCAAATGCTGAATGATTTAGGAGTGCGTCAAATCCGTTTAATTACCAATAATCCGCGTAAAATTGCCGGGTTAAAAGGCTATGGAATTGAAATTGTGGATCGGGTTCCTTTAATTATTGAAGCCACGGATTATAATACGGTTTATTTGGCGACAAAAGCCGAAAAATTAGGTCATTTATTATTACAAACCTACTTAATAACCGTGGCTATTAATTGGGATGAATCTCAACCTTTGGTTGAAAATCCCGAAGCAGAATATATGGAGTCAAAACGCAATAAAACTTCAATTCTGAGCAGCTATGAACGGTTAGAAAAGTTAAGATTTTTAGCCAAAACCCATGATTTATTATTACAAGAAGAAGCTCGACCCGTGGCAACGGCTTTATTTGATCAAGCCCCATTAATTGTTAATTTAGGCTTTGATCAAGCTGGAGTCGCCGATCCCCATTGGTATCAACAACTAGATCATCCCTACCTCAAAGCCGTTACCCAAATTTTAGATCAAATTACCCAATGGCCCCATCTCCAAAAACTACAATTTATCATTTCTTCCGGGGTTGATCCCCTGACCAATTTACAGGTACAACTTCATCGGGAACAATTTCTCTTAACTCAACTCCCTTCCTCCATTTGTCAACAGTTACAACCCCAAACCATTTATAGTTTTTCGTCCTAAAATAATAGGAAAAAATCAACAACTATCAAAAAATCCCCTCGTTGTTGGGCTTTAGCCCATCCTATTGTGGCTAAAGTTCTTGACGAAAAACAACAAACAGTAGATATTATGGATAGGGAAATTGTAAGTTGTAATTGATTTTATCGAAAAATGTTGAAGTATGAACAATACAACAACCCGCTATAAACCCCGAATGCGTGGCGATAGTTCCCCATTGCTCACCTCAAAAAAACTCCCCTATGACCATTGAAAAACCCCTGGGTTCTGTCATTCAAGGTTCCTTGACAAAAGGTTTGGAAGTTCGCTTACATCCCGATGTGTCTGTAGAAGAAATGCGGGTAGGAAAATTTTTAGTCGTGCGGGGAAAGCGATCGCATTTTTTCTGTTTATTAACCGATGTCTCTTTAGGAACCTCCAGTCAGCGAATTATTGCTAACCCTCCTCACCCCGATGATGATTTTTTACAAGCAATTCTAGCCGGAAATAGCACCTACGGAACCGTCGAACTGAGTCCGATGTTGATGTTGAGTCGGGAAGTTTCCGAACGGGAAGAAGAAATTATTCGGTCTGTCGCCCAACAGCAGCAAAAAGTGAGTAAAAATAATGGGAAATCGGCAATTGCTTCCTTTCAAACTCAAACTAATAGCCCTGATATTGAACTCTTACCTGTAAAAACAATTCCCGTGCATTTTTCCCAGGTTTATGAAGCCAGTGAAAGGGATTTTAGAATTATTTTTGGTTGGGAAGATGACCCCACCCGGCGGAATTTTGCGATCGGTAAACCCCTGGATATGGACGTACCGATTTGTTTAGATTTAGATCGATTTGTAGAACGCAGTAATGGAGTTTTCGGGAAATCAGGTACCGGAAAATCCTTTTTAACTCGGTTATTATTATCGGGAATTATTAAGAAAAAAGCGGCCGTTAATTTAATCTTTGATATGCACTCCGAGTATGGCTGGGAAGCGGTATCGGAGGGTAAACAATTTAGTACGGTTAAAGGCTTAAGACAACTATTCCCTGGTCAAGTGGAAGTCTATACCCTTGATCCTGAATCCACTCGCCGCCGAGGGATTAAAGATGCTCAAGAATTATATTTAAGTTACAATCAAATTGAAGTCGAAGATATTATGTTAGTGCAACGGGAATTAAATCTTTCCGAAGCGAGTCTTGATAATGCTAATATTCTTCGTAGTGAATTTGGCTCCTCTTGGATTTCTCAATTGTTATCGATGACTAATGAAGAAATTCAACTATTTTGTGATGAACGTCGGGGACATAAAGGCTCAATTATGGCACTCCAACGGAAATTACTACGGATGGATAATTTAAAATATATGCGTCCGACTTGTCCATCCAATTATGTAGATAGAATATTACAGTCTTTGGACGCGGGAAAAAATGTGGTGGTGGAGTTTGGATCGCAATCGGATATGCTATCCTATATGTTAGTAACTAATATGATTACTCGCCGAATTCATCACGCCTATGTGAAAAAATCCGAGAATTTTTTAGCATCTAAAAATCCCGTAGACCGTCCGACACAATTGGTCATTACGATTGAAGAAGCTCACCGTTTTTTAGATCCGGCTATTGTGCGTTCTACGATTTTTGGAACCATTGCCCGGGAGATGCGAAAATATTTTGTTACCCTCTTAATTGTTGATCAACGTCCCTCTGGTATTGATGCAGAAGTCATGTCTCAAGTGGGCACTCGAATTACCGCTTTATTAAATGATGATAAAGATATTGATGCAATTTTTACCGGAGTTTCTGGGGGGCAAAGTTTACGGTCGGTGTTATCAAAATTAGATTCTAAACAACAAGCATTAGTCTTAGGTCATGCCGTCCCCATGCCCGTTGTTGTTCGCACCCGTCCCTATGATGAAACATTTTATCGAGAAGTTGGGGAAACTGACTGGACACAACAATCCGATGAAAAAGTCTTAAAAGCGGCGGCTTTAGCTAAGGATGATTTGGGTTTTTAAAAAGATCGAAAGTGAATAAAATTATAATTTTGAACTATAGTTATCTATTATAAAAAAATCTATCAAGAAATCAAGATATTTTTAATATTTGTTATTGAAAATCAAACCCTATAGTGTTAGTATGTAAAAATCTTAATTGATATTTTCTCCGTCTGTAATATTACTACAAAGATTAATCATGGTAGAAACATCCCCGATAGCTGATTTGCTTCCGGTCGTCGAACCGAATCTGATCAAATCCGATTTCTTTTTAAAGGATTATCTAATCGACCATCAAGGATTAAATCGTTTAAATATTAATGTTATTTATACGGATCAAAGCAATAATTCTCCTAATCTTTCCCCCCTCCTGATTCAACAAATCGACCAGACTTTAATTCAATATCCGAATGAAAGTGATTCTTGGCGAGTTCTCAATCGTAATTTAACAGAAAAAATTCTCACACTCAATCCTAATTTATCGGAAATCACGATTAATTTAGAAGTATTACCGACTACTAATCCGGGTTATAGCTTTATTAGTAATATTACCCAAACTCAACCCAACTTTATTCCCGATCTTCAAAGTTTTTTAGTCACGAATAGTGATGGCAATAATATTGTTCGTTATGATGGGATAACGGGCAATTATTTAGGGGAATTGATTGCGGCTGGAAGTGGCGGATTATTCAAACCTGATACCGCAGTTATTGGGCCCGATGGCAATGGAGATTTTATTAATGATATTTATGTCACCAGTGGAGATAAACCCGCAACTTCCTTAGAATTAGGAGCATCTGCGGTTTTCAGATATGATGGGATCACCGGAACTTTTATCGATAAATTTATTGGAGATCATCCCAATACAACAATTGATGAAACCGCAGGTTTATTCCGTCCCTATGGGGCTGTATTTGGCCCCGATGGCTATTTTTATGTCGCCAGTTTTTTAACAGATCAAATTCTTCGTTACGACGGACAAACCGGGCAGTTTTTAGATGTATTTGCCTTTGGAAATCAACAACCTGGGGGATTAAATGGCCCCAATGGATTATTATTTGCACCCGATGGCAATTTATATGTTACCACCCAAGGCAGTGTGGCGGTGAATGGAAAAGCCGATTTTAGCCAAGGGTTGCCGAGTCAAATTTTGCGTTACAATTCGATGGGACAGGGAAGTGTTTTTGCCACCCCGGAAGCCGCTAGTGATGGGGCGGGTTTTGTGAGTTTATTAGGGTTAGCTATAAATCCCAATAATAGCAGTTTAGCGGTGAGTGATTTCGCCGGAGGAATCAAAAATTATGATTTATTAACGGGTGAATTATTAAATAGCATTTCCACAAATTATTTAGGGACTTCCCCCAGTAGTAACTTTTTGGGTGGGTTAACCTTTGGCAATGATCGGAATGTTTATACCGTGGGTTTTGATACCCGAGAAGGGGCGGATAATATCGGAGCGATTTTAGCTTATAATCCCCTAACGGGTGTTCCTATTCCTAATCTTAATAACCCCAATTCTAATCTCTTTGTTGGCCCAGATTCTCGCCTAAATCGACCCATTGGGATTACTTCTTATACGCCGCCTCTATTGGGTGATACTCAATTTACCGAAACTTTCTCCGTAATTAGTCCGAATCTCGCTGTAGTCTAACTGACTGACTCTCAAAAGTTGGGTTAAGGGGTGTGGGAAAACCTATACACCCTGCAACCGATACCGGAAAGTTCGGTTATTACTCAATTACTACAGTTGTATTATCGAAACAATCAGGGCATGATGAAATTATGTTAATAAAATCGGCTAGGATGGGAGGTTATGCCATGAAGCCCTTGACTTTTAACCCTAGTTATATGTCATAATCTTTTAAGGACGTTTATTAGCCCCAGGCCATGGAGAGCAACCCTCTATTTAATCGCAACGAAAAATAAAGATAGGACAGAATTCGTCTTTATGGAGACAAACAAAACTAGGAATCCTTCCCATAACCAAGGTGTCGGGGAGACTTTGTAGTCGATTCCTTTGGAACCTCCTGTGGAGAGATGACAAAAATTTGCTACCCCTGTAAATTCTGTTTTTAGGAGTGTAATTCATAACCATGCCAACTGTCAATACTATAGATAAAGAGCAAGTGGCTTCCAGAAGCACTCGACCGGTAACTACCGACACAGTTCGTACCTATTTGCATGAAATTGGGCGCGTTCCCTTACTGACCCGGGAACAGGAGATTACCTACGGTAAGCAGGTACAGACGATGATGCAACAGTTGGAAGTGAAAAACACCCTCGCAGGACAACTGGGTCGAGAACCGAGTCAGCAGGAGTGGTCGGACGCGGTAGAAATGAGTCCAGAGGAACTTCAAACCCTCTTGCAAAAAGGACGTCGCGCCAAGCAAAAAATGATCGAAGCCAACTTGCGTTTAGTGGTGTCCATTGCGAAGAAATATCAAAAACGCAATATGGAGTTTTTGGATTTAATCCAAGAAGGAACCCTGGGTTTAGAGCGGGGTGTGGAAAAATTCGACCCGATGCGGGGATATAAATTCTCGACCTATGCTTACTGGTGGATTCGTCAAGCGATTACCCGTGCCATTGCCCAAACTTCTCGCACGATTCGTTTGCCGATCCATATTACCGAAAAACTGAACAAAATTAAAAAAGTTCAACGGGAGTTAGTCCAAAAATTAGGACGCAACGCCACTCCCGGGGAGATTGCTCAAGCGTTGGAGTTAGACCCGGCTCAAATTCGGGATTATCTGTTGGCGTCCCGTCATCCCGTGTCTTTGGATCTGCGGGTGGGGGATAATCAAGATACGGAATTGCAAGATCTCCTCGAAGATCATAATACCTCCGCCGATGCTTTTGTGACTCAAGAGTTACTGCGTCAGGACTTGAAAAATTTACTGGCGGACTTAACTGCCCAACAACGGGAAGTTATTACCCTGCGTTATGGTCTTGAAGATGGTAAGGAGATGTCCCTGTCTAAAGTGGGGGTACAAATGAGCATCAGTCGTGAACGGGTGCGTCAACTGGAAAACCAAGCCCTGAACCACCTGCGCCGTCGTAAAGCTCAAGTTCGGGAATATTTGGCAAGTTAACCAATAGTTTAAAAAATATCTGTAGGGGTTGGGTTTTCCAATCCCTATTTTTTTGATAGGGAGCACCGGGAGCAGGGGAGGTAGGGGGAGCAGGGGAGGCAGGGGGAGCAGGGGGAGCAGGGGGAGCAGGGGAGCTAATGCTATCAACCCATTCCCCATTCCCCATTCCCCATTCCCCATTCCCCATTCCCCATTCCCCATTACCTATTACCCATTACCTATTACCTATTACCCATTCCCCATTCCCCATTCCCCATTCCCCATTCCCTAATATCCTACCAAGTCGGATCACTATAAATATTAATGGTCATTTCAGTTTTCCCAGGGGGAACGGCAGAAATACAGGCACAGATAAAATTATCTTCGTCTATTTCCACTTCACAAGCATGACAAGACCCCATTAAACACCCGGTAGGAATAACGACCCCTGCGCGTTTTGCCACATCTAATAAAGGTTCGCCCGGTTGGGCTTCAATTGTTATCTCGTCGGGCATAAAATGGATTTTCATAGTTAGTTTTTACCGCTAAAAATAATATTTTTCTTGAGCTTAACCTAGAATACAATTCAGATCTAAATGAGATTCTATCGTATCTGCTAATACATCTAATAACAGTTCTCGCTGTTCTCGATAATTGGCAATTCCCGTGGGTAAGGCATTTAACCCCCTGGATTTTCGCAGATGATTTAGCCAAGTTCGTCTCCAAGGGCCGTTATCAAAAACACCATGTAAATAATGCCCCCAAATTGATTTTTGACTATTAACATATCCTAAATTTTGATCATCAAATAAAGGAAAAATATCATTAGCATCCAGAAGTTGAGTGCGTCCTTGATGAATTTCATAGCCTTCGACGGGTAGATTTTCCTGGGGATAATGAGAATTTACTAACCGTTGGCGGGAGGTTTTTTGATTAGAAATTACTGTTTTTAGAGCTAGTAATCCCAATCCCTGATGATCTCCTTGTTTTCCCTCTATTCCATAGGGATCGGAAACCACTTTTCCTAACATTTGATAGCCGCCACAGATACCCATGACTTGACCCCCCGCCTCAATATAATTTTTAATTTGATCGGCCATTCCCGATTCTTTTAAGACTTGCAAATCTGATATAGTTGTTTTAGAACCAGGCAGAATTACAGCATCGGGATGTCCTAAATGTTCCGAGGGGTTAACATACTTAACTGTTACCGTTGGTTCGGAGTCCAAAGGATCAAAATCGGTGAAATTGGAAATGCGAGGAAAACGGATTACGGCAATGGTTAATTCTGTTTGGGGAGAACCCGAAGGTCGATCTAATAAGCTTAAAGAATCCTCGGCAGGAAAGGGATGATCAATCCAAGGAATCACGGCAACGACGGGAATTTTTGTATATTCTTCTAACCATTGTATTCCCGATTCTAATAGCGATCGCTGTCCTCTAAATTTATTAATCACAATACCCCGAATTAAAGCCCGTTCATCGGGTTCTAATAATTGTAAGGTTCCCACCACATGGGCAAAAGCGCCACCGCGATCAATATCAACAACTAATAAGGTTTTTGCATTCAAATATTTAGCCACCCGCATATTAGTTAAATCTCGATGTTTAAGATTAATTTCGGCTGGACTTCCCGCCCCTTCACAGACTAAAACATCAAATTCTTGGGTTAAATATTCTAAACATTCAGTAATAGCTTCCCAACCCCGATCAAAATATTGTTCATAATAATCACTAGCTTTGACAACCCCAACCGGTTTCCCTTTAAAAATCACCTGAGAGGTCATATTTCCTTGGGGTTTCAATAAAATTGGGTTCATCGTCACCGAAGGAGTAACCCCCGCCGCCCAAGCCTGCACAGCTTGAGCATAACCCATTTCCGATCCCGCCGGAGAAACATAGGAATTGAGGGCCATATTTTGCCCCTTAAACGGGGCCACTTTCACCCCGCGACGATGTAAAATCCGACAAATGGCCGTCACCATCATTGATTTTCCGGCGTGGGAAGTGGTTCCCACAATCATAATTGCTTTCATAAATAATCAATCTAAAGACAGATTGACATCCGCCCCGCCGTGAAAGGGTGGGGATTCCATCTATTTAAGCCGATCAAAAATTGATAGCTGCTCAAATGCTGGATGGGTTGACGCTTCAAGGGCTACTGCTACCTTGGCGGTAGTCTTATGTCTGCCTCCACGTCCGTTTAAAGTCTCCGAATGCCCTCCGGCGACTAAAATATTTATTGCGGCGTTAACATCTCTATCATGAGAAGTTCCACAATTGAGGCAAATCCACTCTCTAACATTTAACTCTTTTCTGCCACCGTGAAAACCGCAACAAGAACAGGTTTGAGAAGTAGGAATCCATCTATCAATTACTCGAAAATCCCGCCCGTACATGACTGACTTAGCTTCTAACATAGTTCTAAAACTACGCCAACCTAAATCGCTAATAGCACGGGATAGTTTGCGGTTTTTCATCATTCCCGACACATTCAAATCTTCTAAGACTATTGTTTGATTTTCACGAATAATCTGAGTTGAAAGTTTGTGTAAAAAATCGTTTCGGGTATCAGAAATTTTAGCATGAAGTTGAGCTAGTTTCTTTCTAGCAACTTCCCTTCTCTTA
>DATNRE010000463.1:0-2259 GCA_036703685.1 Candidatus Obscuribacterales bacterium | reverse complement strand
AGCACAAGATTTGTTCGTTTCCTCAATGTTCCCTTTCCTCGCCTTTGGCATTGGTCAGGGAACTATCGTCAACTCACTCGCATTCATCCCACGCTCACCCTTCGGGTAGAGACGTGGGGCTTCTGCTGTATTAGCTAAAATGGGAATGGCTAAATTCCGATAAACATGACCCAGATTTCTGAGTCCTAATTCTCCTAACCCATAATCGGATAATTCTAATAAAAGGGGTTGTTCTGTATGTTTTTGGGGGGTATAATTCGTGGGAAAATTCCCTTGCTGATCGGCTAATCGACTATTAACTAATGGGGGAGAAAACACATCTTGATAGGGGTTTTGATGAATGGATCTAGTGGTTTCCATAGTGATAATCTCCAGTCAATAAATATTAAATCTGAAGTTTTATGAAATAACGACTTTGATATTTAATCTCTATTTTAATCGTTTCTCGATCTCTAATCCCGATTGAGTCGAAAGTTAATTAATTTCCCTTAGCCTTGGCTATTCATCATCATACACAGGTTTAAATTTTTGAATATTAATTTTTTTTAAAAGTTTCTTGTATTTTTCTTTCAATTGTTTAAGAAATAATACTAATGGGCAGCTTTTGTACCCAATTTTGAACTTGAGCTAAAAATGTCACAATTCCTTGATATAAACCGTAAAAAAACAATAGACCTGTGCCAATTTTAACAGAAAAACTAAAATTTTTCAGTTGATAATCGGGATCGGTGTAAACAATCATGACAAAATAGGGAAAATTATTTTCCACCTCTTAGGAATATGTACAACAAAATCACTCCACCGACCACAGGCGAAAAAGTTACCTTCAAAAATGGCGAACCCATTGTCCCGAATAATCCGATTATTCCGTTTATCCGGGGAGATGGGACAGGAATTGACCTTTGGCCCGCCACGGAGAAAGTTTTAGACGCGGCTGTTGCAGCATCCTACGGAGATCAACGTAAAATTAGTTGGTTCAAAGTCTACGCCGGGGACGAAGCCTGCGAACTCTACGGCACTTATCAATATTTACCCGAAGACACCACCACCGCCATCAGGGAATATGGGATTGCCATTAAAGGGCCCTTAACGACTCCCATCGGGGGCGGAATTCGGTCTTTGAATGTGGCTTTACGGCAAATTCATGATCTGTATGCCTGTGTACGTCCCTGTAAATATTATACCGGAACCCCTTCTCCCCACAAAACTCCTGAAAAATTAGATGTGATTATCTATCGGGAAAATACCGAAGATATCTACTTAGGAATTGAATGGCGAGAGGGAACGGAAATCGCCGAAAAATTAATTAATTTTCTGAATACGGAGTTAATTCCGGCGACTCCTGAACATGGGAAAAAACAGATTCGTCTTGATTCTGGTATTGGGATTAAACCCATTAGTAAAACCGGATCTCAACGGTTAGTTCGTCGGGCTATTTATCAAGCGTTGCGTCTCCCGAAAGCGAAACAAATGGTGACGCTGGTGCATAAAGGCAATATTATGAAATATACCGAGGGAGCCTTTCGGGATTGGGGTTACGAACTGGCAACCACGGAATTTCGCGACGAATGTGTCACCGAGCGGGAATCTTGGATTTTAGGGAATCAGGAAACAAATCCTGAGCTTTCTATTGAAGATAATGCTCGTCAGATTGACCCGGGTTATGATTCCCTAACCCCGGAGAAAAAAGCCGAAATTTGTCAGGAAGTGGCAGATGTTCTCAAGGCGATTGGGGAAACCCATGGGAATGGGAAATGGAAGGAAAAAATCATGGTCAATGACCGGATTGCCGATAGTATTTTCCAACAAATTCAAACCCGTCCTGATGAATATTCTATCCTCGCTACCATGAATTTAAATGGGGATTATTTATCCGATGCCGCCGCCGCCATGGTCGGGGGTTTAGGCATGGGCCCAGGGGCAAATATTGGCGATGACTGTGCGATTTTTGAAGCCACCCATGGGACTGCACCCAAACACGCGGGACTAGACCGAGTGAACCCGGGTTCGTTGATTTTATCGGGGGTGATGATGTTAGAATATATGGGCTGGCAAGAGGCGGCGGACTTAATTAAAAAAGGTTTAAGTGGTGCGATCGCCAATCAAGAAGTCACATACGATTTAGCCCGGTTAATGGAGCCCCCGGTTAAACCGTTGAAGTGTTCAGAATTTGCCGATGCCATTATTAAGCATTTCGATGATTAATTTCTTTTATAGCAGGGAACAGGGAACAGGGAACAGGGAACAGGGAGGAAAAGA
>DATNRE010000462.1:0-2560 GCA_036703685.1 Candidatus Obscuribacterales bacterium | reverse complement strand
GAATACATTATTGCAAAGATTATTTATCCTTGAATTTGGGCAAGTACCTGATCAGGCCTTAAACACTTCTGCCAATACCCAGCTATTTGATTTACGCATCACTGGTTCCGGGATCAATTCAGTAGATCTCGCGAACAATCCTTTATTAACAAATGTTGAGTTAAACAGTGCGAGATTAACATCGGTTGTGCTTAACAAGGTATTGATTGATTTAGATAATCATGGTCTCAGCAACGGTATTTTAAAGGTTAATGGTAATCCTGGTACTCTTAATATTACCGCAGTCGATGCATACAATAGCTTGAAAGGTAAGGGATGGGATATTGATGTTGTTTTACCAATTATACCTGTCATAGGAACGATTACAATGACAAGCACTTCATCAAATGCTAATTGGCAGCTATCGAGGGTAACCAACACAGGTGCTATACTAGATTGGTCAGCTTCCAATGCATTGATTGGTACTCAAACGGCGGTAGTTAATAATCCTCTTTTTAATTTCAGTTCAAATAATGGAAGTCCTATAAGTATTACTATTACGAGTTCTGATGGTTTTAATGGGTTGAGAGAGCTTGATCTCTATAATAGTGCCGGTGGTGAAAGTTCATTTGTAACAGATATAGATATTAGAAATGCCGTTAGTCTAACTACTTTGGCTGCAAGAGATTCAAAGTTGGCAAGTATTGATGTTTCACAGAATACATTATTGCAAAGATTATTTATCCTTGAATTTGGGCAAGTACCTGATCAGGCCTTAAACACTTCTGCCAATACCCAG
This sequence comes from Candidatus Obscuribacterales bacterium, assembly GCA_036703685.1. GTDB lineage: Bacteria > Cyanobacteriota > Cyanobacteriia > Cyanobacteriales > Microcoleaceae > Planktothrix. Next base: position 1,782 of record DATNRE010000462.1, on the reverse strand, counting down.
CTATTTGATTTACGCATCACTGGTTCAGGTATTAATTCAGTGAATCTTTTGAATAATCCGTTATTGACCAATGTGTTGTTGAACAATGCGAGGTTGACATCGGCGGTTTTGGATCAGGTATTGATAGATTTGGATAATAATGGTTTATCCAATGGTAATATACAAATCTCAGGCAACCCAGGCTCCTTAACATTTAATTCCTTGATTGCTTATAACAATTTGGTTGGTAAGGGCTGGACGATAGATGTGCCTGCTCCTGCTGCGGCACCTGGTCCTGAGATCAATGTTACCTTGGAAGGCACGAGCATACCTACAGGCAATGTGGCTGCAATAGCAGATGGGACTGATTTTGGACAGGTAGCGATTGGGGCGCCAATTACAAAGACATTTAATATAGAAAATTTAGGAGATAGTCCATTAACTATTAGTTTTGCTGCGACTTCAGGTGTTTATTTTTCTCAAACCCCTCAATTTGTTTTTGGTGAGATTTTGGCTTCGGGTGGTGGTTCTAGAAGTATAGATATTACTTTTACTCCTTTGAGTGTTGGTGTTCAGATCGGAAGTATAACTATTCAAAATGGCGATCCTAATGAGAATCCTTATATCATTAACCTAAGGGCGGAAGGAGTTACAACTATTACTTCGGGATCTATTGAAGTTCGGGGAAATAATACGGTTATTGCAAACGGAGATCCTACACCCTCGTTAACGGATGATACCGATTTTGGTCAGACAGTAATCAATACGCCTAATACAAATACCTATACTATTTTAAATACCGGGACAACAGAATTAACTGTTTCGGGGATTACTCAAACATTCCCATCTAAGCTTGAATTTGTGATTTCAAATATCTCGCAGACATTACCTTATGCTATTCCTATTGGAGGAAGTATGACCTTTGATGTAATTTTTACGCCAACTGCTACAGGCCTCTATAGTGGTGGAATTGCAATAGCAAATTCTGACAGCAATGATAATCCGTTTAATTTTGCAATTCAAGGTCAGGGGATATTACCGCCAGCACAGATCATGTTTTCTCAGTATTACGGTGGCTTTAATGCGAATGACAAATGGATAGAAATTGTTAATATATCCCAAAGTACAATACCGGTAAATACCTATTATTTGGCACTTTTTGACAATAGTCAGGCTGTAACGGGTACAATAGAAACTGCCACGCCTATTGCTTTAGAGGGTATTCCGGAATTAGCTCCCGGCGAGGTTGTTCTTTACAGAAATCCGAATGCGGATACGAGTATAAGTTTTGCTGGCACACCGATTTCAAGCGCTGTTGGTATTCATGATGCCAATGATCTCTTAATTATTACTACTTCTGCAACCGGCGGCTACCCTGGGCGAGTAGATGTTTTGGGGAATATTAATAATGCTACATCATGGGGTGATGCAACGGTACTGATTAAAGGTGCTTGTTCGAGTGAAACGGCTCATCTAACATTTAATTTGAATGACTGGCAAGAAATTTTGATAGTGGATGTTGATGGGGCAGATGATGATTTAAATATAGAATTGGGTACTCAAAGGTTAGGCCCGACAGAATTTAACGGTACTTGGTCAAATGGTGTTGCAGATGAATCGCGGGAAGTAATTGTTACGGGTGACTTTACTGGGGCCGGGCAGTCAATCAGGGCTTGTAATTTGATCATAAACAGTGGTGTTAACCTCAATTTTGATTCTAATGGCACTACTTCAAATTCCATCATCATAGAAGGTGACGTAACAGTAAATGGTACATTTACAGTTGGTGACACAGAATCTTTG
>DATNRE010000461.1:0-2755 GCA_036703685.1 Candidatus Obscuribacterales bacterium | reverse complement strand
TTAATTAAACGGTATGCGGGAAATCCCTTAGCTGTAAAAATTGTTACGACAACAATTTATGATTTGTTTGCCGGGAATGTGGGGGAATTTTTAGAACAAATTCAACACGGAACCGCAATATTTGGGGATATTCGGGATTTATTAGAACAACAATTAGGACGAATTTCCGAACTAGAATTAGAAACCATGTATTGGTTAGCGATTAATCGAGAACCCTGTACAATGGTTGATTTAAGGAAAGATTTATTATCAATTATTTCCCCCGTAGAACTGATCGAAGCCTTAGAATCCTTGAGTCGGCGATCGCTGATTGAAAAAAGTAGCGGGAGCTTCACCCAACAGCCCGTAGTCATGGAATATATTATTGAACGGTTGATTGAAAAAATCCTTCAAGACATAGAAACCGAAACCCTCAATATTTTAAACAAATATCCCTTAATTAAATCCCAGGCTAAGGATTATATTCGAGAAAGTCAAACCCGTTTAATCCTGCAACCAATTGTTCAAAAACTCCTCAACCGTTATCGAATTTCTGGAGAACTTCAGCAAAAATTCAAAACCCTAGTTGAACGGTTAAAACAACACTATTCCTCCGGTTATGGCGGCGGGAATATCCTGAATCTTTGCCACCATTTAGATCTCGATTTAGCCGCCTATGACTTTTCTCACCTCACCCTCTGGCAAGCCTATTTACAAGATGCTAACTTACAAAATGTTGATTTTTCCGGTTCCGATTTATCCCGATCTGTTTTTGCAAAAACCCTGGGCAATTCCCTCACCGTCGCCCTGGGAAATAACGGAATTTTAGCCACCGGAGACGCAGAAGGCAAAATTATTTTATGGACAGTCGAAGAAGGTCAACAATTATTAGTCTGTCAAGGCCAAACCGGAAGCGTCAAGTCCCTGAGTTTCAATTCCGATGGTACTTTACTCGCCAGTGGCAGTGACGATCAAACCGTGCGACTATGGAAAGTCTCCACCGGAGAATGCTTAAACCGTTGGTCAGACCATCAAGGAACGGTAAATTGCGTGGGTTTTAGTCCCCAAGGTGATTTATTAGCCAGTGGTAGCGATGACCAAAGGATTCGGGTCTGGGACATTGATTCGGGGGAATGTGTGCATCAGTTCATCGGTCATACTGACCGTTTATCTACCCTCACCTGGAGTCCCAATGGTCAACAGATCGCCAGTACCAGTGAGGATCAGACGGTCAAACTCTGGGATATCCAAACCGCCACCTGTGTACACACTTTCTATGGAAATGATGCTTGGAACTGGGCAATTACCTTCGTCCCTTCGGGAACAACTCCAGGCAAAATTCATTTGATCGCCAGTAGTACCCAGGAAAAAACCGTTCGTCTATGGGATGTTAATACCGGTAACAGTTTCCATACCTTTGAAGGTCATCAGGACTCGGTTTGGATCGTGGTTTTTAGTCCCGATGGGGAACAATTGGCCAGTAGCAGCGATGACCAAACCGTGAAACTCTGGAATATCCGAACGGGAATGTGTTTAAAGACTTTAACTGGACTGAAAAGTCAGGTCTGTTCCTTAGCTTTTAGTCCCGATAGCCAAACCCTAGCCACCGGAAGTACGGATCGGATGGTGCAGTTATGGGATGTGGAAACCGGACAACGGTTGCGAACCTTACGGGGTCATCGTCATCAGGTATGGTCGTTTGTTCTGAGTCCCGATGGTCGGCGTTTGGTGAGTGGGAGTGACGATAATCAGGTGCGACTCTGGGATGTGGGGACGGGTCGCTGTCTCAAACAGTTACCGGGTCATCAGGACTGGGTATGGTCAGTGGCTTTTAATCCCGATGGTGGGTTAATCGCCAGTGGCAGTTATGACCGCACGGTCAAGGTTTGGGATGCACAGACGGGGGAATGTCTAAAAACTTTACATGGTCATAGTGATCGGATTCAAGCTGTGACCTTTAATTCTGAAGGTATGCTACTCGCTAGTGCCAGTGATGACCAAACGGTGAAGGTTTGGGATGTACAGACTGGAGAACTGTTACAAACTTTAGAAGGTCATCAGCGTTGGGTGGGTGCGGTAGCTTTTAGCCCCCGTGATCGGATTTTAGCGAGTGGCAGTAATGACCATCAGATCCGAGTTTGGAATCTGGAAACCGGTGAATGTTTGGCTGTTCTCGAAGGTCATAGCGATCGGGTTCATATTCTGGGGTTTACGGACAAGGGTTCTCTTTTAGTGAGTGGGAGTTATGACCGTTCGGTAAAATGTTGGAATGTTCAAACCGGTGAATGTCTGCAAACCTGGCGGGGTGAACTCGAACGAGTTCAAGGAATTTTATTCCCTCTGCATGGAAAGGTTTGGGTGAGTGGCAGCTATGATCATAATGTTAAATTGTGGGATATGGCCACGGGTGAATGTGTGAAAAACCTAGAGGGTCATGATTACCCCGTTTGGTCTGTTCATAGCGATCGCCAAGGCTATTTTTTAGCGAGTGGAAGTCATGATCAAGGGATTAAGGTGTGGGATTTACACACTAATGAATGTTTAAAAACCCTACGCGCGGATAAGCCCTATAATGGCTTAAATATCACGGGTGTGACCGGAATCACAACGGCACAAAAAGTTACACTTAAAGCCCTGGGAGCTATTGATCTTAACCGAGATCAAGGTTCATAAGAAATAGCTTTACCGAATCTTTACAATTTATGCTTGATTTTTGCTAAATCTTGATAGAAGTTGTGATGATTTATCAATAGAATATATGTATTCATACAGAAGC
>DATNRE010000460.1:0-2052 GCA_036703685.1 Candidatus Obscuribacterales bacterium | reverse complement strand
GGCTTTTTCCGAACCATCACCGACAATGGTGAGATGGATTTTATTTTTAATAGAATCGTCTAATTGAGCAACAGCATCAATCAAAATATCGGCGCATTTATAGGGAACTAAACGACCTACAAATAGGAGATTAACTTGATCAGAAGTTCTAGTTTTGGGTTGATGAGTCAGAAAGGTTTGATCAATTCCATTTTCATAAAATAGATCAACTTGATAATCAGGAATATTTAAAGAGTCTTTTAACCAATTTAAGGTATAGGTTGAACCCGCGAGAATTTGGTCTGCATTTTGATAAGTTTGTAAATACCCTGGAATTAACATTCGTCCAAGTTTTCTCAGAAAGTTGAGATTGGCAAATTCTTTTTTAGCTATCTTTTGAAACCCCGGAGGAAAAGGCACGCCCCCATTAACTGGCCCTAGTAAAAAGGGAGTATTTTGACAAACTTTCACCAGTTTGACAGGATATCGAGGCATCATTGGGGTAAGAGCGTGAACAAGATCATATTTTCCTTGTAAAACATCATCTTTAAATTGTTTATAGACTTGATGATTAAATTCAGCATAGATGGGATAACTTAACGTATGAGCAAGGGGCCAGTTAATAGTTCCTTTAGACGCGATGGTAACTATCTTACTATAATAGGCTGTAGCAATTTTACTCTCAGGAATAAAGGTGATATTGTGATCGATATTAAGAGATTTTAAATCTTTTTGATTTCGTTCATGAGTAACAAGGGTAACATCAACTAATTCACTAATATGTTGGAAAAATTTATATCCAACTAAAGGAACAGATGACCAATTAGGGTTACATTGTTCAACGATCATTAAAACTTTCATTTTTTTTGATTCGTTCATAAACTCAAACTTCCTCTCTTAATAAATGACTAAGTTTAACCAAGATTTTGAACAATATAAAAAACCTCTTGTAGATGCCTAAAATTATAGACCTTTTCTACTTGTACTCTATTAATAAAGTTTCCTTTTTACCCAGCAGATAGAGAGTGTAAAATTTAAGTTGTCCTTGCAATTGAGGAAATTTGCCAATTACACAAGACAACGCATAATATCCCCTATCATTAGCATTTATATCATCCAAAGGTTGCATATTCCAATAAGTCCGAAAGACTAACATGGGGTAAGCTAATAATAACAGTAAACTCCAGTTTTGAGTAAATGGGATTAAACTCAGAGAAAACAGGGGAATAATTAACCCCCATAACCAAATACTGCGAGTTTCTCTTACCCAATGGTTTTCCGGCGGTTTTCCGTGTAAATAAGCTCCTTGTGCATAGGCGTAACCTGCTCTTAAATGGCGTTTCCACCATTGACTAAATCGGGTCATTTGAGCGTCATGGAGAGCCATTTCTGCATCTAAACGATAAATTTTCCATCCTTTTTGTCGGAGTCTAACACACAATTCTGGTTCTTCTCCTGCGATTAATTTGGGGTTAAATCCAGATACCTGTTGAAAGGCTTCAACTCGCATCATAGTATCCCCACCACAAGCCTTTGTTTCACCGATGGGAGTATTCCATTCAAGATCACAAAGACGGTTATAAATTGACGCATTTGGATAGCGTTCTCGTCGCCGCCCACAAACTACTGCCAGATCGGAATTTTCTTCTAATTTTTGTTCCGCTTTTTCTAACCATCCTTCAATAATTTCGCAGTCTCCATCAACAAATTGAACATATTTTAATTGAGGATTATTTTGGAGTAAAAATTGAAATCCGGTATTTCTAGCTCGGGCTGCGGTAAACGGAATAGATAGGTCTAATTCTACAATATCTACACCGAGGGATTTGGCTATTTCCACAGAATTATCCGTGGAACCGGAATCAACATAAACGGCATTTTCAACTTTTCCAATAATTGAAGATAAACATTGCCGTAACCGTTCACCTTCATTGCGACCGATGGCAACTAATCCAATACTATTCAACATTTAACCTCCTGATTTGATCTTATTTTGATTAGGTGTTATTTGGGAGCAGAGAAAGATACTAACTAACCCCCGAGTTTTTTAAACCCAATTAAAAGCCTGATTTT
>DATNRE010000459.1:0-17543 GCA_036703685.1 Candidatus Obscuribacterales bacterium | reverse complement strand
GATCTGAAAATTGTTGCTATTTTATCCCATTTTGAGAAATCTTTAAATCACACCCAAACCCGTATATTTTCTTAACTCAGGGGGCTGGAGTCCTAAGACAATATCCTCTTTTAATACACCCCTAGCCAACAATTCATCCGTTAAAGAACAGTCAGTTTGATTGCGCTGAATCCAGATTTTTTCCCCTCGAATTTCTAAATGAATCAAACAAGTATAAATTCTGCGTTGCCCATTCCAACCCAAATCAACCAACAAATATCGTTCTGTTTGCTGATCAAAAATGATCTGCGATTCAATTTCCCCACCCAAGGGATTCCCTGCTGCATATTCTGATAATAATTCCCGAATAATTTGGCGATATTTAGCTAATTTATCCATTGTAAAATAACCTCGGTTTGGGGTTCATAAACAATTAGTTTTACTTGATATTTTTGGATTGCCAACCTGGGCAAATCTCGATAGAAAAAGGATTCGTAAGCTGTTAAAGGAATCGCCAGATAAAGAACTCGATCAGGTTCAATTTCTTCCAATGCTAAACGATAATTCAAAAATTGACCCAGGGCTAAATGAAAATCCAACATTGCCGAATCACTCAAAAAGCTTTTGATTTCTACTGCGATTTTTTCTCGAGTCCGTTGCGCTCCTAGCATTTCTTGCGCCCCTAAATCAATTTCTAAACGGTCATCTGCTCCAAATTCTAAACGCAATGGATCATGAGAAAAGTAGAGAGACGCGCCGTGGCACGTCTCTACGGGGGTTTAGGCTAGAACAAAATCGACGTCGTTGCTTCCGCCTGTTTCTCCTTGACCAGAGGTTAATTTTTGACCATTGACTTGCACCGCAAAGGGGGTACTACCCAAACCGGGAAGGTTATAATCGGTTTTTGCGGACGTATAGCCGACACTAGCAATCATTTTCCGTCCGGCGTCCGTATATTGGAAAGCCATCATTTGATTTTTCTTGTTTTTATTATCTTCGGCCCAAATCACCATATATTGTTGATTTTGATAATCAAAAACTTTCGGTTCTCGGATGGGGACATAACGGCCCACTTCGCCAAAACTGGTATCTAAAAAGGTCTGAACTTCACTGGGTTGAACCACAGCATAACTCACCTGTTCTGGAGAAGCGGCGATCGCATCTCCTTGACTTTCATCTACAACTTCCTCTTTGCCCCGATTTTTGAAATAATCAACGGCGACTTTAGTTCCAATTGCACCCGCAGTGGCAATTCCGGCACCAATTAAAAAGTTACGAAGTCTGTTATCAGCCATTTTTTCTCCTCATTAAAATTTAATCGAGTTTTGTGTTTTGGAATTGACTCCCTCAACAGGGAAATTTTAACAAATTTTTCTCCCTCTGTCATTGAACTTTTGACAGAGAGGGAGAACATCTGTTGAAGATTAGATTACCATTGGGGATTAGACTGTAATAGGGCTTCAGTGGCCGTAGCACTCAGGGGTTTAGAAAATAAATAACCCTGTCCATATTCACAATTAAATTGTCGCAGTTGCTCTAACTGTTCTTGGGTTTCCACTCCTTCGGCAACCACGTCCATTCCTAAGTTATGGGCTAAACTAATAATTGCCAAAACAATTTCAGTTTCTCGCCCCTTTTGTCCCATATTTTTAATAAAAGATTGATCAATTTTCAGGGTATCTAGGGGAAAGCGATGTAAATAGCTGAGGGAGGAATATCCCGTCCCGAAATCATCGATACTCAAGCCAATATGATAGGATTTGAGTTGAGCAATAATCTCTAGGGTTTTACTGTTATCAATTAAAACACTTTCAGTTAACTCAATTTTAAGATCACCGGGGGAAATTTGGGTAGTATTTAAAATAGTTTCTACAATTTCAATCACATTAGATAAATCAAATTGTTTGGCTGAGAAGTTAACATTCAAGGTTAAAGGGTGAACTAAATTTTTCTGGTGTCTTAGGGTTTGCCATTCTTGTAGTTGTTGACAGGCTTCTTGTAATACCCAATTACCGATGGGAACAATTAATCCGGTAGCTTCGGCTAGGGGAATAAAATCAGCCGGAGAAATCATCCCCTGTTGGGGGTGTAGCCAACGCACCAGGGCTTCAAATCCTTTGATTTTTCCAGTTTTTAAGTTAATAATTGGTTGGTAAAAAACCGCAAATTCCTGTTTAAGAATCGCCTGCCGTAGTTCAATTTCTAACTGCATTTTGACTAAGGCTTGATCATGAATTTTCTGATCAAAAATTTCTAAACAGCCCTTGCCTTTTTCCTTGGCTTCGTGCATGGCAATATCGGCATCTCTGAGGATATTTTCCGCTTGATGATAATGGGTTGTTCCTAAAACTATGCCGATGCTAGTGCTTTTAAATACTTGATGTCCGCCAATTTCAAAAGGATTGGATAGGATCTGATTAATCTGTTTTGCCAGATCAATTGCTTCTAGGGGAGACTGGATCGATTTGAGTAAAATTGCAAATTCATCTCCCCCTAAACGGGCGACAATATTAGGATGGGAAACTAAGGATTGAATCAGATGGGCAAAGGCAATTAATAATTGATCTCCTACATGACGTCCTAAACTATCATTCACCACTTTAAACCGATCTAAATCTAAACATAATACGGCAAATAAATCCTGATTATATTTTTGCACCCGTTCAATCGATTTGTCAATTTCACTAATCAAAAAGCTACGATTGGCTAATCCAGTTAATCGATCATGGAAAACATCATATAATAGTTGAAATTCGGCTTTTTTCCGTTCGGTAATATCATTACGAATTACAATATATTGATAGGGTCGATTATTTTCATCTAAAAAAGGAACAATAGTTGTATCAACCCAATAGTAGGTGCCATCTTTGGCTTGATTCCGAACTTCTCCCCGCCAAATTTTGCCCGATTTAACCGTTGACCATAAAACCGTAAAAAAGTGTTGGGAGTGATAGCCTGAATTAACAATTTTATGATCTTGACCGATTAATTCTTCCCGAGAATATTTAGAAATATCACAGAACTTCTGGTTAGCATAGGTAATTTTCCCTTGGGCGTCGGTAATCGCCACAATTGAAGATTGATCAAGGGCAAACTTAAAATCAGATAATTCTTTATAGGAGCGTTGTAGAGCTTCCTGTAGATCTCGATTGACAAAAAAGGGAGCCAAAAATAGCTTGATTTCAGCTTGGGTTTGGTTCAGAGTCCTAAAAATCAGAACCCGAATCAACTGCAAAAACTGTTTTGCTGAATCCATCCTTAAATTAAGGTGAGAATAATCAAAGGTTGGCTTTTTATCAATTAATTTCATCGTACTTACCCCAATCAGAATACTATTATTTAAGCTGAATTCCCAACTTTTAACAAGTTCTTTTGATCAATCAAAAGAATAGAATTAAACTTAAAATCTGGGGATTCTTTCACCGAAGATAATGGGGCAGTCTCTTTTTCTTTCTCTTTTTCCGTAGGGTTCGGGGACAAATCAGGCATTTCTTCATGGCAACGACTACAATACCAATAAACTCCCGCGTGGCGAATATGGCGCAGGAGTGTAGATGAACAGCAGGGACAAATTAGATGAGACACAATTAACCTCCTAAAAATCAAGATTTGAAATCATAACCCTTAAAAACATTCAAAAATATCAAGGTTATCACTACATTTAAACGCTGATAAAAACCGCAACTTAGGAATCATGAATCTTAAAAATTGCTTCGAGAATTAAGCGATCGCCGATGGAAAGATCCCGCCATAATTCCAGTCTAGCATTTTTTGTTAATTCAAGCTGCAAAGGAGTCGCGAACCAAAAATCCTGATTAAAAATAAATCCCTGGGATTGGAGTTTAAAACAAACCCATTGCACGGCATAATTATTGACATCTAACTCCGGCATCAAATGATCAGAATGATCCAACACCCAGAGGCCAGCTTCCCTATCTATTTCTGCCAGTCGATAAATCGCCTGGATTAAAACCCACTCAATCCAAAGGGGATTGGGTAAAACTGTTAAAAAATCCTTTAATGCTTGGATATATTCTGAGTTTTGAGCGCGGAGGACATCAACGGCCAATTCCACATAGGATTGATCAATCTCACCTTGATTTTCCCTTCCTTGATCCAATGAGTGAATCACATTTTCCTGTCCCAAACGACTAGGGTTGTAAAAAGGCTGATTTAAGGATGAACAGGTGGAAAACGTAACCATGGGACACTTGCTATTGGAGAATTCAGGAAAGGGATCAATCGAAGTTAGGGTATTTTTAACCGCAGTTAGACTTTGAGGGCTTAAATACATAGAAAACAGTTCAACCTAAAACAATGGCTATTGCCTACAAAAGAACTGTACCCAACAAATGTGAGGATTTTGTGAGGAAAAATTTCTCATGCTGATTCTGTCATAAATTGTTACGGATCAATCTGTCCATTGCAGGAGGGCGCGAATTTGATCCACTAAATCCATGGCTTCAAAGGGTTTAGTAATCACCCCCGTGACTCCTAACTGAATAAATTGTTGTTTCTCACTCATTTTTGCCTTAGCTGTTAACAAAATCGTGGGAATATGCTGGGTTTCGGGATTAGCTTGTAAATGCTTAAAGGTCGTGGCCCCATCCATATCGGGCATCATCACATCTAAGAGAATGGCATCGGGTTGGGCCTTCTGGGCTAAAACTAATCCATCACTCCCACAGCAAGCGGTCATGACTTCCCAACCCCCGGCAACTTCCAGGCAAATTTGGATAATCTCCCGCACCCCATCATCATCATCAATAATCAGAATTCGTTTTGTTGTCATGATTCCACTTCGGTTGGTATTGCCATCGGTAGGGTGAAGTAAAAACAACTGCCCTGATCCACTTTACTCCGTACCCAGATCTGCCCGCCATGTTGTTCAACAATGGAACGACAAATGGCCAAACCCAACCCGGTGCCCCCTTTTTTGCGAGAGTCTGAGGCATCGACTTGATGAAAACGCTCAAAGATTTTTTCAATTTTATCGGGAGGAATGCCTCGACCTTGATCTTGAATTTTAAATAAAATCCTAGGTGTTTCTGTAAGATTTCCTGGGGATTCCATCTGCACACTCAACTTAATATTATCCCCGGACTCGGAAAATTTGATCGCGTTACTTAATAAATTAGTGAGCACTTGTAATATCCGGTCAGGATCGGCATAAAATTCTAAACTTTGGCTAGTAAACTCTAAATCAATCCCGATGCGACTAGCCATAACCTGCATTTGTTCCGTGGCTCGCAAAAGTAAATCCGTCGAATTCACCACTTGTTTATTCAGACAAATTTTCCCCGATTCTAACCGTTCTAATTCTAAAATATCATTCACCAATCGGACTAAACGTTCGGCACTTTCGGCGGCAATTTTCATCACGTGGACGCCCCGTTCTGACTGGGGATCAATTAATCCCGTTGATAATAAATTTAACCCGCCATGAATCGAAGTTAAGGGAGTTCTCAATTCATGACTCACCACGGAAATAAACTCATCTTTCATCCGTTCAATGGCATCTCTTTCGGTAATATCTTCCCCAATACTCATCATCCCGATCGCATTTCCTTGTAAATCTTTTAACAACGTATGATTCCAACTAATAATTTTTTCCTCTCCCAATTTGGTTTCAATTAACTGTTGACTATAGGGTTTAAAATGATAGTCTAATAGTTCTGCAAAGTCTGAGGCACTCAGCCTTTGAGCCGAATTTTCTTGAAAATCTGATAACCAATTTTTTCCTAAAACTTCCGTTTGGGTGTAGCCCATAACTTCCAATAAAAAGCGATTGACATATTCAACTTTCCCATGCCGATCTAATCCAACCACTAATAACCGGACATTTTCTAATAAACTCCGCCACCGTCTTTCAGCTTCGAGCAAATTCGCTTGACTTTGTTTTTGTTCGGTAATATCCCGAGCCATGGTGGAGAAAAGATACACCTGTCCTTCATGATTTTTATGGGCAATAATTAATTGAGATAAAGGAATTTCCCGCCCATCATAGCTGGTTAGTGCAGTTTCACCGATCCAAGATCCCTCTCGAATTGCCGTAGGAAATCCTTCATTTTCAATAATGTCAACCGCCCATTGGGGGTGATTTTGAGGAATATGTTGATCGCTAATTTTTCCCTCTCGATCTAATCCTAAAATTCGCCGAGCCGACTGGTTATAATAAATCACTTCTCCCCCGGGTTTGGCCGAGGAAATAAAGTCGGGAGTCGCTTCAATAATCGAAATCAGTTTATCTCGTTCGGCTTCGGCTTGTTTGCGTTGGGTAATATCTTGCATCACCACCATGCCGGCAAAAATTTCGTCCTGTTCGTTACGAACGGGTAAGGCTTGATGATAATAAATTCGTCCCTCATATTCTACTTCGGAAATCGTGATTTCCCCAGCTAAAGCCGAGCGATATAGGGGTTCTACAATCTCTAATAGGGCGGTCGGTAACACTTGCCAAATGGTTTTTCCTTCTAACATTTTTCGAGATAATCCCTTGAGGACTAAGCCCATGCCATCGGCAATGGTATAGCGCAAATCCAAATCCACTAAAAATACCGCTCCATCGGGAAAATTCTTAACTAAGGTGCGATATTGTTCCTCACTTTTTCGCAGTTTAAACTCAGTCCGATGCCGCTGCATCAGTTCAAATTGTAAGCGCTCATTGGCGGTTTCTAATTCGGCTGTGCGTTGAGTTACTCGTAATTCTAACTCTTGATTATTTTGTTGCAATAATTGTTCGGTTTGTTTGCGATGGGTAATATCTTTGGCAATTCCCCCACGACGATCTAATTGTCCGGTTTCATTCAAAATGGGAAATCCCCGATCCCAAATCCAACGATAGGAGCCATCGGGACGCAAAATCCGATATTCTAAATCAAATCCCCGACCCTCGCGATTTTGGCGGGCGAGTAAAACCCGGTTTTGATCCTGGGGATGAATAGTATTAATAAAGGCTTGGAAATTCTGATAGATGGGGTCAGGGTTTCGATGCCAAATGGGTTCATAGGCGGGACTGACATAGATAAACTGATTACCTAGGGCATTGGTAATCCAAAAAACATCATCAATATTTTCAGCCAGTTGGCGGAATTTTTTCTCGGTTTCGGCATGGGAAGCTCGAATTCTTAATGCCATAATCCCATAGACAATATCATCGACTAATTCTTTGAGTAATTTAACTTCAGCCGGATCAAAGGCATTGACCTGAGTGGAATATAAATTCAGTACCCCAAAGGGAATGGATGAAATTTCTCCGTTGAATTCCGGTTGTAAATTTGGGTTATCAGCCTCGGTGGTCATGATTAAAGGCAGGGCAATGGAGGAGGTATAACCCCGTTTTTGAGCTTGTTGTTTCCAGGGGGCATAATTGCCATTGGTATCAAAGTTTTGAAAAATACAGGTTTTTCCGGTTCTGACGGCCGTTCCCGAAGGCCCCTGCCCCGATGGACTCTCATCCCAAGTTACGGTCAAATCATCTAAATAGCCCGCTTCAAATCCAGCTTTGGCCACCGGAATAATTTTTTTGTCCGGGGTATATTGGGTATAACCGACCCAGGCAAAATGGTAGCCCCCGACATTAATTAGAGTTTCACAAATATCATGGAGTAATTCACCTTCTGTGGTGGCTCTAACTAGGGCTTGATTACAGTCGCTAATGGTTCTTAAGGCTCGGTTCACCTGATGTAATTCTTGTTCGCCTCGTTTGCGATCGCTAATATCGGTATAAGATCCCACCATCCGCACCAGGTTGTCCCCCGCATCCCACAGGGCTTGACCCCGATCTAAAATCCATTTATAACTGCCGTCTTTGCACAGAACTCGATGCTCCGTAATATAAAAGGGTGTTTTTTGGTCTAAATGGTCTCGAATGGCTTTCATCACCCCGGGTAAATCATCGGGATGGACTCTTTGATTCCATTGGGTTAAATGATCACAGATTTCCTGTTCATGATACCCTAACATTTCCTTCCATCGGGGAGAGAAAAAAACCTCCCGAGTTTGGATATTCCAATCCCAGATGCCGTCGTTATTTCCTCTTAAAGCCAGTTGCCATCGTTCCTCACTTTTTCGTAGAGCTTCTTCCGTTTGTTTGCGTTCTTCAATATCTTCTAGGGCTAATAAAATATAGTTTTTTCCTTCCCATAATTCATTCACCGGAGAAACAAAAATTTGTACCCAATTGAGTTGACCATTGGGGAGAATACACTGTTTTTGCACGGAAAAGGTTTCGATTAAATTTGGGTCTTGAATTTCTTCTAGCCATTTTTTTTCCTCTGCATCGGGGTGATGAATAAAATCATTAATCTGGCTGCCGATTAATTGTTCCTGAGCATATCCGGTAATCCGACAATAGCGTTGATTCACCCGCAGTAGTTTTCCCGATTGATTCACTAAGGCAAATCCCACGGCGGCTTGTTCAAAAATGCTGCGGAATCGTTCTTCACTTTTGACTAATTCTTGTTCGGCTTGTTTGCGATCGCTAACATTTTGAGCCAGGGATAATAAAGAAACTAAATTCCCATCTTCATCCCGAACCACGGAATTATACCACTCACAATCAATCACTTTGCCGTCTTTGGTGCGATTTTCAGCTTCAAAAATTTGGTGATTATCAGTGCCATCAATTAAATGAATCATTTGTTGATTCATCTGTAAAACATTAGTGGCAAAAACCTCTTTAAATGTAGACCATTTTTGACCCAAAACTTCCGCCGATGTCCAGCCAAAGATCCTTTCCGCTTGGGATGACCAGCGTTTAATTTTGAGTTGCTGATCCCATTCAATTACAGCCAAGGGAGAATTATCAAAATGACAGGATAAACATTGATGAGTCTGTTTCAATTCGGCAATTAATTGAGCCTGTTTTAAGGCAATTCCGACTTGATCCGCCAGTTGTTTTAAAAAGTTGGTTTCTAGGGTTGTCCATTGACGAGGTTCGGCACATTTATGCGCCATCAAAAATCCCCATAATTTCGGTTTAGGGTTGGGTAAATGATCGGTTAACTCTGCATTTTCAGGGGAGGTAATCATCGAATTAATTTCTTTTCTTTCTAACCAAATCGGCACAATTAAACTCGCCTTAACTTGGAAAAATTCCATCAATTTCAAATAGCAATCTTCTAAATTCTCTTGACCCAGATCGCTAAAACTAATCACTTCATCTGGTACGGCAGCATCGGACAGATATGGGGTTAATTCCGGGGTATAAATTGTATGGGATAATAGGGATGACCATTGGGGTATAACCGCTTCTTGAACCACCGTCCCGCCCTTTTTCGGATGTAATTTTAACATAATTACTCGATCAACAATTAAAACTTTCTGCACCTCCTCAACGGTGGTTTTTAAAATCAAATCGAGTTCTAAAGATTGCCTAATTTTTGAGGTAATTTCGGTTAATAGGTTTAAAAACTGATTTTGTTTTTGAGTTTCCGCTAAGGCGCGTTTTTGTTGGGTAATATCCCGGGTCGTTGCTAAGAGGGTTTTAACCTGTCCCCCCTGTTGAATTTCCGGCACAATTAAGGTCTGAAAAGAGCGCATTCCTTCGGGGGTTTCAAAGTCAAACTCAAATTGTTGCGGCTGTCCCGTATCTAATACCTGTTGACAATTTTGATCCCATTGTTGAGTCACCGGATCGGAAATGCCTAATTCCCGATTTGTTTTTCCAATAAATTTTTCTTGTGCAATTTGAGTGATAAAAGCCGTGCGACGGTTAACAAAAACATAGCGTAATTTTTGATCTAGCCGCACAATACAATCCCCCACATTGTCCATTAATGTTTCGAGTTCGTTTTTGCGAGTTTGAAGTTGGGTTTCAATCCGTTGTCGTTCTTCAATTTGTTTTTTTAAGCATTCTTTAGTGACCTGGAGCGCGGGGGTGGGAGTTAGGGTGGGGGAATGGTTGGTTTCAGATACTTTTTGCAGCACTGCTTTCACCGTGGAACATTGACTTAGATCTTTAATGATCGCTATAACTTCTGTGGTTGATAGGGGATAAATCTCAACTAAAATTTGATAATCTTCGCGATCATGATCACATTTATAAATAATATGTTGAGCTATTTGAGTTTGGATTACCTGTTGAATCAGAGGAGTAAATTCCGAGGATTCCTGGGGATCTTCTAACTCTTGTAACATCTGAGAAAACGCGCTCGATTCCGAAGATAAATTAGGAGCCGCTTCCGTGGGTAAAATATAAATTTGTTCCTGTTCACAATCAATGATCAGGATCAGATCATGAATCACTCCCAAAAATTGATTAATCTGCCATCGTGCATCCCAGGTTGGGGAATGGATCACCTGGTATCCCCCCTGGGAAAAATGAGAACAAATTTCTGAAGTCGTCATAGTAAAAATTAAATTAATATTAAATTTTATAGAGACTTTTAGAATAATCTATTTTACTAATTATATCAAATTATATGGGATTTTAAACCCACATTTTCAATAAACTGATAGTCAATGATAGTCAAACTGAACTCTTTTCCTCCCCAAAACCCATTACCCACATTCCCCATTCCCCATTCGTAATTCGTAATTCGTAATTCGTAATTCCCTATAACCTATAGTTAATCTAAGTTAATCCCAGGTACTCAGACGGTTGTTTTTAAGGAGAGTAGATTTGTGAATGCTGCTGAACAGGCGAATAACGTGGTGGTTGCCAGCAAAATTGCATCGGTTGTGACTTTATTTAAAACTCAATTTCCCGACGCCCGGGTCGATCTCAAACCCTGGACAAATGACCCAGAGACACGGGAACTCGTTGATCCCGATTCGATTGATATTGGGTTTCACTTCCCGGGTCGGAGTCGGTTATTGCAAAGTCGCTGCATTTTAATTGAAATTCGGTTTTACCATGATCCGATTGATCAAACCCGTCGGGTGATTGGTGTCGAAGCCGCCGGATATGACCATCAAGGACAACAGTGGAAAGTCTCTACCATTGAAAATTGGAATTTTGTGGGTCAAACTGAACCCGAACCCGAATCGGCGGAAAAATTAAAACTCTTTTGTCGGCAAATCTTCCAACTGTTTAATCCTAACCCGTAGTGAGTCCTTTAGGACTCAATCTTTTATTCGTAGTGAGTCCTTCAGGACTCAATCTTTTATTAAACAATCTTTCTATAAACCAAATCACAACGTTGGGTTTCAACTCCCGTTGTGGGTTCATAGCCCGAATGTTCATAGAGTTGTACCGCTGCTTTTAAAACCGATGCGGTTTCAATCCAAATTTCCTTAAACCCCTTTTCTTTAATGGTTTGTTCTAATTGGAATAACAGAAACTTTCCTAATCCCTTTCCTCGGGCTTGGGGTAATAAATACATTTTTCTAATTTCTACCGCCAGATTTCCCCGTTTAATGGGATAAAATCCCGCCGTTCCGATTAATTGTTGATTCTGTTCTATGACCCAAAATTCTCCCCCGGTCTGTTGATAATATTCCTCCACTTCATAAACATCTCTATCCGCGCCCTGGGGTTCTGACCCTAAACCATATTCGGTTAAAACAGCAGCAATTAAATCCACCACTTCTTGACGATCCTGGGGGAGCCAATCTCGAATAAAAAAATTGTGATATTCAGTGTTCATGCTATTACAGACCTGGGATTTCCCCTAACTTCAAAATTTCCTCAGAATAACTTAATAAAGTATTAAGGCGGTTTTGAAAGGGGATAAGACGACTGTTAAAAGTGGCACTTTGACGGGCGGCTTGCAGAAATTTCATATCCATTTCCAAGAGTCGCATCTGTTTATGGGTTTCGGTTAAATAGGATTGAATTAGAGACTCAACGGCGGGATCAAAATCACCATCGCTGATCCCCATAATTTCGGTTTCAAAGGTAGCTTTTAGCTGCTGAAAACTTTGTTTTAAACCGATGGGATCAACCGGAACTAAAATCACCTTGAGATCAAGCTGTTTTAAGCTATTTTGGAACTGCGCGATCGCCTTACAAGCAGATTTTGACAACATATTATGAAGAAACTTGTCTACAATTATTAAATAATAGATAAGTATTGTGATCCGGTTTTTGCCCCTTTTTAGCTAAATCCGATCCGCTACCCCCTAGACCAAACCCTGATGTTCAGGGAGATTAACGGTTAAGCATCTGCTGTAAAAATGGATTAAGAGGTAGATTAAGCTTACCTTAAGAGGTGTTATTCTTCTATAAAGTGCAATTCAATTCCGTGAAACTTAACCCTTTCACCCGTTGGGGCTTTTTGTTTCTTGTACGGATATCAAAAAGCACATAATTTTTAGTTATCTGATAAATTTATCAGTATTATTACCCTTTAGATCTAACTATCATGAATACTCAAACCCTTTCTAAAAAAGACTTTTCCTATGATTGTAGCATTCCCGATTGGTTGCAACAGTGTATGGAGATGTCGAGTAATTTAGTCAAATCCGATACATCTTCTGCCACAAACGGCGATTTAATTGTACGGGCGTTTCAATTTGCTTATCAATTGCATCAAGGACAGTATCGCAAATCGGGAGAACCCTATATTAATCATCCGATTGCCGTAGCGGGTTTATTGCGCTATTTAGGAGGGGATTCGGCGATGGTGGCGGCGGGTTTTCTCCATGACATTATTGAAGATACCGAAGTCACTCCAGAAGAACTAGAACAGCATTTTGGGGCAGAAGTTCGTCATTTAGTTGAAGGTGTCACCAAACTGTCGAAATTTAATTTTTCTAATACTACAGAACGTCAAGCGGAGAACTTCCGACGGATGTTTTTAGCGATGGCGAAAGATATTCGGGTGATTGTAGTTAAACTCGCTGACCGACTCCACAATATGCGAACTTTGGACTTTTTACCCGAACATAAACAGCGTAGCATTGCCTTAGAAACCCGAGAAATTTTTGCCCCCCTCGCTAACCGTTTAGGGATCGGTCGCTTGAAATGGGAATTAGAAGATTTATCCTTTAAATATTTAGAACCCGAAGCGTACAAAGATATTAAGGAATTAGTCTTTGATCGCCGAGCATTTCGGGAAGAAAAATTAGCCCAACTTGCTCAAGTTTTACGAGACAGACTAGAGAAAGCGGGAATTAAATGTTATGAAGTCAGTGGACGACCGAAACATCTGTATGGCATTTATAAAAAAATGAACCAAAGACAGAAACAGTTCCATGAAATTTATGATATTGCCGCTTTACGGGTGATTGTTGAAACTAACGAAGAATGTTATCGGACGTTGGCAATTGTGCATGATGCGTTTCGCCCGATTCCAGGTCGTTTTAAAGATTATATTGGATTACCTAAACCGAACCGCTATCAGTCCTTACATACGGGGGTAATTGGTAATACGGGAAGATCGGTTGAAATTCAAATTCGTACCGTAGAAATGCACCATATTGCTGAATATGGGATTGCCGCCCATTGGAAGTATAAAGAAAAAGGTAATTCCAATCTCGGTGAAGTCACGGGAATGGATGACAAATTTACCTGGTTACGGCAATTATTAGAGTGGCAAAGTGATTTAAAAGATGCTACAGAATACCTAGAAAGCGTTAAAAGTAACTTAGAGTTTGATGATGTTTATGTCTTTACTCCCGAGGGAGATGTCATCGCTTTAACTCACGGGGCGACCCCGGTTGATTTTGCCTATCGGATTCATAGTGAAGTCGGGAATCATTGTAAAGGTGCGAAGGTAAATGAACGAATTGTTACCTTAGATACGCCCCTAAAAAATGGCGATATTGTGGAAATATTAACCCAGAAAAATATTCGCCCGAGTTTAGATTGGTTGAATTTTGTTAAAACTAATACGGCTAAAAACCGGATTCGTCAGTGGTATAAGCGATCGCACCGGGATGAAAATATTGATCGAGGACGGGAATTATTAGAAAAGGAAATGGGAAAAAATGGCTTTGAATCCCTGCTCAAATCTGAACCCATGCTCTCGGTTTCTAAGCGCTGTAACTATCATAATGTTGATGATTTATTAGCCGCATTAGGTTATGGAGAAATCACCTTAAATTTAGTGGTGAATCGTCTGCGGGATGTGGTGAAATCCCAGAGTCAAATTCAAACGGTTCCCCAAGAATTGACTACCACTTCTTTACAGGTTCCTAACCTACCTTCCCATTCTCAACTTCCGTCTTCGTCTCCCAGTAATTCCCCGATTATGGGAGTTGAAGGATTACTTTATCATATTGCTGGATGTTGTAATCCCATTCCCGGGGAACCGATTATTGGGGTTGTTACCCGCACAAAAGGGATTTCTATTCATCAACAGGGATGTCCGAATACCGCCAGCGTGGAGGGAGAGCGGTTCGTTCCTTTGAGTTGGAATCCGAACTATCAACAGGGGGGACGTCCTCAAACCTACGGGGTGAATATTTGTATTGAAGTCTTGGATCGAGTGGGGGTTTTGAATGATATTTTATCCCGTTTGAAAGATAATAATGTTAACGTTTGTAGCGCCCAAGTGAAGACATTTCCCGATGCTCCGGCGTTAATTGAGTTGGGGATTGAAATTTGCGATCGCGAACAATTTGAACGTACTTGCGCCCAAGTCAAAAATATTAGCGATGTATTAACTTTGCGTCGGATTAATAGTAAATAGTAGAGTAGGGAACAGGGAACAGGGAACAGGGAACAGGGAACAGAAATAATAATTCTGGCTGTTTCATATCTGTCGTAGGGGCAATTCATGAATTACCCCTACTTGGAATCTAAGATGAAACAGAAACCACCTGTTCAACGCTTTCATTCCCCATTCTATCTACTGCCCGAACCGCATAATTTCCTGGGTTAACACGAACAGAAGTTGTATTTTTATCTACTACTTTCACTAACTGCCAACCCGTGGAAAATTGTTGATAAATTGCCCAAGAACGGATATCATTGGTATTAGCAGGCATCCAAGAAATCATACCCGAACTGGTTTGAATTCCATTAGGAGATTCCGGGGGTTGATTATCCAACCAAGGCATAATCGGAACTAACGCAGGAGTCGGATAAACCGCACTTTTAAAAATTTCATTCACCCCGTGGCGATTATCTCGGAACATCTTCATACTAAAAAAGATATTTCCTAAAGATAATTGGGGGGCTGTTTGTCGAGAGATTGCCACTTGTCTTTGGAGCTCAGAAATAGACCATTCATTATCAATCCGATAGAGAGCATTTCCGGTATAAACATGAAGTCGTCGCGGGTTATTTTGTAACCACCAATTTAATAGCACCGGATAACTTTGTTGAGGGGGATCAATTTTCCAATACAGTTGAGGAGCCAAATAATCCATCCACCCTTGTTCAACCCATAATTTAACATCCGCATATAGAGAAGCATATTGATCTAATCCAACAATTCCGGGTGCTTTTCCTGGGCGATAAATCCCAAAGGGACTAATTCCAAATTTAACATAAGGTTTAATCGCTTTAATCCCTTCATGAATGCGTTTAATCATCAGATTAACATTTTGTCGCCGCCAATCTGAGAGTGCTAAATTTCCCCCTGCCGCCCGATAGGCGTTATAGGTTTGACTATCAGGAAAAGGAACCCCACTTTGAGGATAGGGATAGAAATAATCGTCTAAATGAATGCCATCAAGATCATAGCGTTGTACCACGTCCATAATCACATTATAGGTTTGATCTTGAACTTCCTTTGCTCCCGGTTCCATCCAGATTAAATCCCCATATTTATAGGCATATTGGGGGAATTTTGATGCCATGTGATTCGGTGCAAAGGGCGCATTTCCTCTTAATCTTGCCCGATAAGGATTAAACCAAGCGTGGAGTTCAATATTGCGTTTATGGGATTCTTCAATGGCAAATTGTAGGGGATCATAATAGGGTTCGGGGGGTTTTCCTTGGGTTCCTGTTAACCATGCACTCCAAGGTTCAATACTAGAATTATATAAGGCATCTCCATTCGGACGCACTTGCAGAATTAAGGCATTTAAGTTGAGTTCCTGCATCCTATTGAGGATAGCAATAAGTTCAAATTTTTGTTGATCAACGGATAAATTTGATTTAGACGGCCAATCAATATTAGCAACGGTTGCAACCCAAACTCCCCTAAATTCTCGTTGATGACTAATGGAATTTGTCGGATTAATTATTCCCTGGGATAATAAATTTTCCGAGGGTTCTTGTCTGACTATTGGGATATTAACAGCATTAGAAAGAACAGGAAATTGAGCTAAGGTTAATCCCAAGAAAATACAACAAATACTCAAGGCTAAATAGCGTTGAAATTTGGTAATTTTTCCCAGTCTAATTTTTTGAATTTGACTTGTTAGTGAACGGGTGAAGGATTTTAAGCGTTTAATTCGCAAATACTCCCAATATTTTGGGGGTTTAATAGAGTTCCAATTCATGTTTATTGTTGAAGGAGATGACTAATATCAGTGATCAGTAAATAGTTATCAGTTAAATCGTTGACAGTGATCATTGATAAGTCAAGTATTAATTTAACTTCTTTCACTGATGACTGTTAACTGATGACTGGTACAGACGCGCCATGGCACGTCTCTACACTGATAACTGATGACTGATTAATAGCTTAACGAAGAAGGGGACATCTTACAAGGGAATGATCCCAAGAGGAAAAAAATTAATATCTTCCTTGGGTCAATGCTGCACAATTTTCGGTACAATATCTGAGTACAACTTAATTCAGGAAAAAAGAATGACTCAAGTTAAAATTGGCATTATTGGGGGCAGTGGGTTATATAACATGGAGGCATTTACCGATGTGGAAGAACTCCATATTGATACCCCCTATGGTCAACCTTCCGATGCTATTTTAGTCGGGACTTTAGAGGGAATGCGTGTGGCATTTCTGGCCAGACATGGACGCACCCATAGATTTTTACCCACGGAATTACCCTATCGGGCTAATATTTACGCTCTTAAAAGTTTAGGTGTTGAATATATTATTTCTGCTTCGGCGGTGGGTTCATTAAAAGAAGAATTTAAACCCTTAGATCTAGTGGTTCCTGATCAATTTATTGATCGAACTAACCAACGAATTTCTACATTTTTTGGTAATGGGGCTGTGGCTCATATTACCTTTGGTGATCCGTTTTGTCCTCAATTATCAAAAGTATTAGGAGAAGCGATCGCCAGTTTAAATTTACCCGATATTAATTATCATTTATCGGGAACTTATGTTTGTATGGAAGGGCCAGCCTTTTCTACCAAAGCCGAATCTAATTTATATCGGAGTTGGGGGGGAACAATTATTGGGATGACCAATTTAACCGAAGCCAAATTAGCCCGAGAAGCGGAAATTGCCTATACAACTTTAGCATTAGTCACCGATTATGATTGTTGGCATCCTGATCATGATCATGTCACCGTAGAAATGGTGATTCAAAACCTCCGCAAAAATGCGATTAATGCTCAACAAGTAATTCAAGAAACCGTGCGCCGTTTAAAATATCATTTACCAAAATCTGAAGCCCATTCAGCCTTAAAATATGCGGTTTTAACCCCCTTGAATCAAATTCCTTCAGAACGCCTAAAACAGTTAGAATTATTGTTGAAAAAATATATCTAAACCCAGGGTGGCTGATGCCACCTAAGTTATAATAAAATT
>DATNRE010000458.1:0-4754 GCA_036703685.1 Candidatus Obscuribacterales bacterium | reverse complement strand
ATCTCCCGTGTCTGCTGCCTCACCAACGCCTGAGAGTGTGGCTTCGGCGACGGCATCACCTTCCCCAACGGTGGCGCAAACCCCCACAACACCCCCCACTGAAACGGCAGCGGCTACCGGTAGCACTACTGCTACAACTCCCAGTGCGGCGGATTTAGAAAAGTTAAATGAAAATGTTTTTGCCCAAATTAATGAGGCTTGGACAAACACACCCGTTACGGCGGTATCCGTTTATCTGGTTAAAGTGAGTCAAACGGGAGAGATTTTGAGTTATGAAGCTAAATCTCCCGATGCTACTGAAAACCTGAATAATACCCCTCTGCCCAATTTGGTAAAGTCGGACGCGACCCAAACTCCCTACACGCAGTTTGAGGTAACATTCACCCCCGTAGGAACCTTAGATTTAAAACAGGTTCCATAGGAAATATTAAAGGAGAAATTGGGAGTTAATTATTCATCCCAATTTCTCACTCTGAGTTAACAATTTTTATATTAAATAAATTTTGAAATTCGTTGTTGGGCTTCAGCCCACGAATATAGAGGGCTAAAGCCCAACAACTAGCCCCACAACTATTTTATAAAACAATGAAATCGATTAAAACCCTTTGCCCTTTTTGTGGTGTCGGTTGTGGTTTGGAAATTCTATCCACCGCAACGGCCGATCAAGAGATTAAACGAGATGAACACGGAAACCCGATTTGGAAGGTGAGAGGCGATCGCCAACATCCCTCTAGTTTGGGAATGGTCTGTGTTAAAGGAGCTACCGTCACCGAATCGATTCGGCGCGATCGCCTTTTACACCCCATGATCCGAGAAACCCTAGACCAACCCTTCCGTCAGGGGACTTGGGAGGAAGCCCTGACTCTGATCGTAGATCAGATGCAAACCGTTCGTGATCAATATGGTTCCGATGCCTTATGTATGTACGGCTCCGGTCAGTTTGCTACCGAAGATTATTATGTGGCTCAAAAACTATTCAAAGGGTGTTTAGGAACCAATAACTTTGACGCAAATTCTCGTTTATGTATGTCGTCGGCCGTGTCGGGTTATGTTCAGAGCTTGGGCTCTGATGGGCCGCCCTGTTGTTATGATGATTTAGAATTAACTGATTGTGCCTTTATTGTTGGTAGTAATACGGCCGAATGTCATCCGATTATCTTTAATCGTTTAGCCAAATATCATAAACGAAATCCCCACGTTAAAATGATTGTGGCTGACCCTAGATATACCCAAACGGCCGAAGCCGCCGACCTACATTTACCCCTGCGCCCCGGAACCGATATTGACCTCTTTAATGGGATTGGTTATTTATTATTAAAATCGGGAGATATAGATACACTTTTTGTGGATGAATGTACCCGTAATTTTAAAGAATATGCTCAACTTTTACAATCCTATCCTCCCGAAAAAGTTGCCGAAACCTGTGGAATTACGATCGAAGCCTTAGAAACAGCCGCCCGCTATTGGCAAGAATCAAAACGGGTTTTATCCCTGTGGTCAATGGGATTAAATCAATCCTCCGAGGGTACGGCAAAAGTGCGATCGCTGATTAATTTACACCTGATGACCGGTCAAATCGGTAAACCCGGTTCTGGCCCCTTTTCCCTTACCGGACAACCTAACGCCATGGGGGGACGGGAAGCCGGAGGACTGGCCAATCTCTTACCCGGTTATCGATTTGTCACTAACCCGCAACATCGGGCCGAAGTCGAACAGCTTTGGGGCATTCCCGAGGGTCGTATTTCTCCCCATGTCGGACGCACCGTTTGGGATATGATTATCGGTTTAGAACAGGAGCAGGTTAAGTTTCTCTGGATCGCCGCGACCAACCCGGCCGTCAGTATGCCCGACCTGGAACGTACCAAAGCCGCCCTATTAAAATCCCCTTTTACCGTCTATCAAGAGGCCTACTATCCCACGGAAACCTCGGCCTATGCCCATATTTTACTCCCCGCTACCCAATGGAGTGAAAAAACCGGGGTGATGACCAATTCTGAACGGCGCGTTACCTACTGTCCGGGGTTTGATGTCCCCCTGGGAGAAGCCCGCCACGACTGGGAGGTTTTTGCCGAAGTCGGCAGGCGTTTAGGGTTTAAGGAACAATTTGCTTTTCAAACCTCGGCGGACGTCTATGCTGAATTTGTGCGACTGACTAAAGGGCGTCCCTGTGATCAGTCCGGGTTAAGTCATGAGCTTTTGCAACAGCAGGGGCCGACCCAGTGGCCCTGTCCAGCAGGAGAAGTCAACACCGATACTTCCCCCAAACGCCTCTACACCAATAATTATTTTGCCACCCCCGACGGTCGGGCGATTTTTGGCCCCTACCATTCCCAGGGGTTAGCCGAACCTAGTGATCCCGATTATCCCTATGTCTTAACAACGGGTCGCCTGTATGGTCACTGGCACACCCTTACCCGCACCGGGAGAACGGCAAAAATTCAACAAATGCACCCCGACCCGTTCATTGAAATTCACCCCAAGGATGCTGCAAATTTGGGGGTTGAGAATGGCGACGTTGTGGAAGTGCGTTCTCGGCGGGGAAGTTGTCGGTTTCCCGCTAAAGTTACGGCTTTCATCGCCCCGGGCACCGTATTTGTGCCGATGCACTGGGGGGCATTGTGGGCCGAAGATGCAGAAGCGAATCATTTAACCCATCCCCACGCCTGTCCCGACTCCCGCCAACCGGAATTAAAAGCCTGTGCAGTTCAGTTATCAGTTATTAGTTATCCGTAGGGAACCTTTGGCAATTTATATCGACTATGAGAGTAAGTCAGGAGTTAGAAAAACTGCTAACTCCCATCTACCTCAGAGAACTTAAAAAGTCTGATCAAGACCTTTAAAATCATCTTTTAGGATGATGCCAAGTCCCTCAAAAAACGTTAGTCTGAAATCAATAAAAGGATTAAAAATTTTATTAAGTTGAGTTGACCTATGAAACCGACATTAACCTTAGCAACCTTAGTATTATTAGCCAGTTCCATGCTCCGGGCCCATGCTGTGATGCCTAATAACCGGATTAATACGAATTCCGCCAGACAACCTTCTCAAGATTTAATTCTGGCTCAAAATAATTTTGATCAATATCGTCAGCAACGTCATGCACAATTAGAACAACAAATGCGCGAGGAGGTGAAAAAACCTCAATATAATAATTTATCCCCCGCCCAAAAAGCCCAAATGATTCGGAATGCTCATAATGAGTTAGATAAAAGTTTAGACCGGGAATATGAAACCTGGAAAAACCAACAATCTAATAATAACAATAATGGTGGTTATAATAATAACAATCGTAATGACCGCAATAATCGTTATAATCCCAATAATCAACAATCTTTTGACCAATATCGTCAACAGCGCCATGCACAGTTAGAACAACAAATGCGACAAGAGGTGAATCAACCCCAATATCGTAATTTATCCTCATCGCAAAAAGCCCAAATGATTCGGGATGCTCATAATGAGTTAGATAAAAGTTTAGACCGGGAATATGAAACCTGGAAAAACCAGCAATCTAATAATAACAATAGTGGTGGTTATAATAATAACAATCCCAATAATCTTAATAGTCAACAATCCTTTGATCAATATCGTCAACAACGTCATGCACAGTTAGAACAACAAATGCGACAAGAGGTGAATCAACCTCAGTATAATAATTTATCTCCAGCCCAAAAAGCCCAAATGATTCGAGATGCTCATACGGCTTTGGATCAGCGTTTAGATCAGGAGTATGCAGCTTGGCAACGGGGTGACAATAACGGGAATTACAATGGTCAGTATGATTCAGGAACTTATAATAGGAGCGATCGCTATGATCGTTATGATCGTAATAATCAACCCTATCCTAACGGCGGTTTCAATCGTTAATGAGCGATCGCACTTTTTAGGATATCTCGAATCATTGGATCATTGAATTAAAATTTAGGCTCAAAGCTCAAACCTATTAAAATAGGTTGAAAAATTAATAAAGCTAAAACTTTAGTTGGTTAAAACTGACTAAAGTTTTTAGTATTCAAGGGTAAGGATTGAGTTAATTTATTAATTTTTGAAAGTCAAAATGAGTTTGCTGTTAATTGATAATAAAAAGGGGCGGGTTTAGTGAAATTTCTAGCAGGTATTCGAGATTTAGACCGACCCGCCCTACGGAAATTGTATTGAATTAAGCGGAGAGAAAATCGGATGAAGAATAGCGAATCGTGCTATTAGCTGTGGATACATTACGAGCGATCGCTAATACTTCACTATTATTACTGCTTAAAACAATAGCGGTATCATTAGTAGAGAAGCCGTAAAGATTACCAGGTCTAAGGGCATATTGACTTAAACTACCTTGAATCTTAATAATGTCATCCCGCCAGTTGAAATCCTCAATAACGGCATAACTATTTCCTAAGTAACCTTTGCCGTAAGAATCACCAATAACAAAGGTATCTGCACCCGCATCACCGCGTAAATAATCAATTTCTCCGTTGCCACTCAAACCACTGTAATAAAAGGCATCTAAGACATCGTTACCATTACCACCCCTTAAGGAATCATTACCTGTCCAACCCATTAATGAATCATTCCCATCATTGCCAAATAGTTGATCATTGCCACTATTCCCATTAAGGGTATCGTTTCCAGCGGCTCCTGATACGGTATCATTTCCCGCCAAACTATTAATATTGTCGTTACCCGCACCGCCAGTAATATTATCGTTACCAGATGTGGGAGTTCCCCCCGAAGGAGTCGTACCACCACCACGAGCCCGA
>DATNRE010000457.1:0-6395 GCA_036703685.1 Candidatus Obscuribacterales bacterium | reverse complement strand
AAATTATTGAACGGGTATTACAAGCGGAACGAGATAAACTATATATGAAAAATCCCCGGAATATTAATGATGATATTCTCAAAATTATTAAGGATGTGGTGAAATGAGATTAATTTCAATTCAACTCTGCAACTTTCGACAATTTTATGGGAAAACTCCAGAAATTCATTTAGCGTTTGGAGAACGAAATACAACCGTTATTCATGGTAATAATGGAGCCGGAAAAACCACCTTAATGAATGCTTTTACTTGGGTTTTATATGAAAAGTTTAGTGCCGCATTTTCTATTTCTGAACATTTAGTTAATAAACGAGCTTTAAATGAAGCCGAACCCACCAAAGCAGTCGGATGTTGGGTTGAATTAGTCTTTGATCATGATCATAAAAAATATTCAGTTAAACGGATTTGTCGAGCTTATAAAAATGGGAGTGAGATAGAACAGAGTCGCAGTGAATTATCAATGCAGGTGGCTGGAGATGATGGTCGCTGGGGAATACCGCCTCACCCAGCCGAAGAAATTATTAATCGAATTTTACCCTTAAGTTTACATCAATATTTCTTTTTTGATGGAGAGAGAATTGAACAAATTGTTAGGGATGAACGCAAATTAGAAATTGCTGAAGCGACCAAAGAATTATTGGGTGTGGAAGTTTTAAATCGCTCTATCAAACATTTAGGGGAAGCCAAAAAATCCTTAGAAACGGATTTAGCAATTATTGGAAATCCTGAAACTAAAAAATATTTACAAGACAAGAAAAAAGCAGAACAGGAAATTGATAGATTATCCCAAAGACAGACAGAAATCAACCAAGAGTTAGAGAATTTAAAGCAGATAAAATGCACCCTAAGTGAGCGCTTAATGGAGTTAAGTGGGGCGGCAGAATTACAAAAATTGCGAGATGAATTAGAACGCAAAAAACAATTATTACGAGAACAACTTCATCAAGCTCATGTTGCTATTAATCGAGCTATTTCTACTAAAGCCTATACGGTTTTAATCCCGGAATTAACGGCAAAATTTAGAAGTTTATTTTCAGGAATGAGAGAACGGGGGGAGTTAAATACCGGAATCACAAAACAGTTTGTGCAAAATTTATTAGAGCAGAAACGATGTGTTTGTGGGGCGGAATTAATCCCGGGAAAAATTGAATGTGAACAGGTTGAACACCTGTTAAATCGGGCTGGGACTGCTGATATTGATGAAACCGCAATTCGTTTGAGTACCCAAGTTGATCAATTAGATAAACAAGGGATTGAATTTTGGCAAGAAATCAATCATCAACAACTAAGTATTCAAACGAATAGGGAAGAATTACAACGGATTGAAAATGAACTCGATAGTATTACGAATAAACTCAGAAAATTTCCGAATGAGGATATTCAAGAGTTACAAAAACGTTTAGATGAAATTGAACTAAAAATTAGTGAACTGAATCGAGAAACCGGATCAAATCAACAACAAATTGCAACTTTCAAGCAGACCGTTGAGAGTTTATCTCGACAGATTGATAAGCAACAAATGAATGAAATGAAACAACTATTAGTTCAAAGAAGAATTGCTGCCACTCAGGATGCCATACTGTGTTTGAGTGAGGTTAAACAACATTTAGACCAGCAATTTCGCCATCAGTTAGAAAAACGAGTTCAGAAGCTATTTAGTCAAATTTCCTTTACGCCTTATTTACCGAAATTAACCGAAAAATATGAATTAAAATTAGTAGAAACCACCGCCGGAGAGGAAGCAGAAGTCGCCGCTTCCACGGGGGAAAATCAAATTTTAAGTTTATCATTTATTGGAGGTGTAATTGAAGGGGTGAGGGAATGGAGTCAAAAAAATACCTTAATGGGCCCCGATAGTAGTACCTTTCCGATTGTTATGGACTCTCCTTTTGGCAGTTTAGATGAAATTTATCGGCGACAAATTGCCAGTATTATTCCTCAATTAGCCAATCAATTAATTGTTTTAGTCACGAAAACCCAATGGCGGGGAGAGGTGGCGCAAGAGATGGGAAAACGCATCGGACGAGAGTATGTTTTATCCTACAATTCTCCTAAAACCGATTGTGAGGAAGACTGGATAGAATTAGCTGGAAATTCTTATCCCTTAGTCCATCAAAGTCCCAATGAATTTGAATATACGGAAATTTTGGAAGTGGAATATGATTTTTAGTTTTATCTAGCATAAATTGTACCTATTTGTCGATAAAAGTTCACTTTGACGTCAAAACGGTTACAAAAATTTATACTCAGAGTTTCATCCTAGGGTTACGCTTAAAAATTCGGAGTTGAAACGGGAGAGAAATGGACTATTTGACAGAGTGGACAAAAAGCGGCGTAGATGAAGAACTAACCCAACTGAATGTGATTCCGTTGGAGGGGTATCGTCCGTTAGATTATCTCCTCTATTCTGATACCCTGCCGCGATTAAATACGGGTCGTATCTCTCAGCCTATTCTTAACCGTTATCAGCATCTTTATGAAGGAGGCTGGTGGTGTTCTGGGATAAATATTTTGACCGGAAATCCTGATTTATGGGGCTGTTTTAAGCCCGTCAATCCCCGTCTCACTTCAGACAAAGAAAAATTAATTAAATATGAACATCCTCCTAACACACCGATGGGGATTTTTGCATTAAGAATTTCTCGGAGAATTTGGGAACAAATTTCTAAAAAATATGGCGTTAATATTCATCCTTCTGACCTGCAACTTCATCAGCCAGATTTAGGATTTTGGCGTTGGGTGATTGAGCATCCCGAACTGCCTTTATGTATTACAGAAGGAGCGAAAAAAGCCGGAGCATTATTAACAGCCGGATATATTGCGATCGCACTTCCTGGGATTCATAGCGGGTATCGAATTCCTCGAGATCAATATGGAAATAGAATTGCTAAACCGGCTTTAATTGAACAACTACAGCTTTTTGCAGTAGCTAATCGTAAAATTTATATGGTATTTGATCAAGATACCAAACCCAGAACTATTAAAGCCGTTAATTCAGCGATTCAGCAAACCGGATATTTATTCACAAAAGCAGAATGTTCTGTGTATATAGTTAATTGGAATCCCCAGTTAGGCAAAGGAGTTGATGATTTAATTGCCGAACAAGGTCAAACAATATTTGATCAGGCGTATCAAAAGGCAACCCCTTTAGAAACCTGGAAAGCTTTTTCTTTTAATCGGTTAACCTATGCCGCCGATATTGATCTCAATAGCCGTTATTTATCCGATCTAAAAATACCTGAATCTGCCAAACTAATCGCGATTAAATCCCCGAAAGGAACCGGAAAAACTCAAGTTATAGAAACTATAGTTCAAGAAGCAATTAAAAATGGTCGGTGGGTTTTAGTCATAGGTCATCGAATTCGACTAATTGAATCTCTCTGTCAACGGTTTGGATTACAATACATGAAATCCCCCGTGGATACCCCTAATTCTGCCTTGGGATATGGATTATGTATGGACTCTCTCCATCCTAATTCCGGGGTTAAATTTCAAGCCCAAGACTGGTCAAATGGGTTAGTGATTTTAGATGAAGTTGAACAAGTATTATGGCATGGATTAAACTCAGAAACCTGTCAAAACCATCGAGTTTCTATCCTTAAATCCTTTAAAACCCTGATGCAAAATGTTTTAGGGGGCAAGGGACAAGTGGTGATTTCCGATGCTGATTTAAGTGATATTTCCATTGATTACTTAACTAGTCTATCGGGGGTACATCTGCAACCTTTTATTATTCAAAATCAGTGGCAACCCTCAAAGAATCAAGCCGGGAAAATTCATAACTATTTAGGAAATACCCCTGACCAACTGGTAAAAGACCTAGAACAACATATTACTGAAGGGGGGAAACCTTTTGTTTGTTTATCTGCCCAAAAATTAGCCAGTCAATGGGGGACTCGCACCCTAGAAACCTATTTACAAACCCAATTTCCCGATCGCTCTATTTTAAGAATAGATTCCGAATCCTTAGCTGATCCTAGTCATCCGGCTTATGGGGCAATTTCTGACTTGAATCAGGTACTAAAACGCTATGATATTGTATTAGCGTCTCCCTCAATTGAGACGGGAGTTAGTATTGAAATTAATAACCATTTTACCTCGGTTTGGGGAATATTTCAAGGGATTCAAGCGGAAAATTCCGTTCGTCAAGCCTTGGGCAGAATTCGAGAGAATATTCCTAGATTTATTTGGATGGCAAATCGAGGATTTAATCAGGTGGGAAATGGCACAACCTCTATGAGTTCTTTACTCAGTAGTGGACAAAAATTAACCCGTTTAAATATTCGTCTATTGCAACAATCGGATTTTGAAACCTTAGATGATTTAGAAATAGGATTTCAAGCAGAATCCTTAATCGCTTGGGCAAAAATGGCCGTGCGATTTAATGCGGGAATGGCGCGTTATCGAGAGACAATTTTAGCCACATTAAGGGCAGAGGGTCATCAGATTATTGAGATTCCCCAAGCCAAAAAAATACCCAAAAACTCGATTAAATCTACTCAAAAATTTAAACCGGAATGTTCAGAACGTCCCAGCTTAAATGAACTTATTCTAGCGGTCAAGGATCAGAATTATCAAGCGGAATCTGTAGCGGTGATTAACGCCCCAGATCTGAGCGATAGCCAATATTACTATCTCCAACAAAAGTTAACTAAAACCCCCGAAGAACGCCGGGCTATCCGTAAATATGAGTTGAAATTACGTTACGGTATTACTGTGACTTCCGATGTCATTAATAAAGATGATCAGGGATGGTATGAGCAACTCAGAATTCATTATTTCTTAACTTTAGGTCGCCCCTATTTAATGGGTCGAGATGCTCTAATTGCTAGACGATTAATGGAGCAGGGACAGGGAAATATTTTTGCTCCTGATTTCAACCGTTCTCAGTTAGGGGCAATTATTGGAATCATGGAATTATTGGGGATTCCTGCTTTACTGAAAAATCCCAACCGGGATTTAAAAAATACCGATACTGACTTACAAACCATTGCGGAAATTGCCCTCAAAGATCGCAACGCCATTAAAACAATTATTGGGATTGGGCTGGCTAAAAATTCCAGTCCGATTACAATTTTACGGCGGTTTTTAGATAAAATTGGTTATCGTTTAACCTGTGTTCGATCCCAAACGGAAGCTAAAAAACGAGTCCGAGTGTATCGCCTGGTTGACCCCCAAGATAACCGAGAAGAAATTCTGCAACATTGGTTAAAATTAGAAGGTCAATATCCCGGTCAATTAGATAGGATTGTATCTGAAAATACCCCCGCTCCCGACCCTTTCCGATTTAGTCCTAATTACATCCAACTCTCCCTATTTAAGTCCTAGTAACAGCCTAGCCCCTTGGAAAACACCTAGCTTTCTAAGGGACTTTAGGAAATAAGCGATCAGGCCTAACACAAATTATTCTTAACATCTTCCCACCTTTTTTAAGCAGACTAAGGGAACAGCAGCATTGTTCAATTTTTGGGCTAGTTCTTAATGTAAAGCTAGGTAATGACGATAATCATTGGCCCATTCTATAAATAGACGATCATCCGATAAGAGTCCTCGATTATATTGGTTAAAGAATTCTTCTGAATCCATTTTTTGTAAGTTTTCATACAAGCTCAGTCGTTTGGCAACAGCCACTAAGGCATCTAAGGGTGATGTATATTGAATAGTTTGTTTACGCATTTATTTTAGTTGGACAAATTTGTCAAATTTTTTTGTTGTTAATAGTTGGCTTTGAATAAATTTAGTCTCTTAACTGATTACAAAATCATTGCTAAGGATTGTTTGGCTAATTGTTCGATGACTATTGACTGACAAAGAGCTTCGATTTTGTTGTTTCCACCGATATCAAAAAATAGATGCAGCCATTCATCAGGGGAAAGGGAGAGGTTTTCTAACCAAGGGGAAGGAGTGACTTTACCCCAGCCGATAATTGTGCCAAGATTAGCCGGAATTTGCTCTAATTCGTTAGGATTTGATTTGAGTTGTAGATCGAGCCGAATACAGGATTTTAGGATGAGTTTTAGGGGTTGTTCGGTGGTGGCAATTTCAGAATTTGTGTTAGTGGGATTGAGTTCCCAGTAGTAGTTAAGATTGAGGATGTAATTATAGGGAAATTGCCATCCCATTGAGAGTAATTCTGCTTCGGTAAAGTCGTATTGTTGCCAGATCTCTTCAAAATTCATAGTGGGATTTTGGGTTAGATTAGGGAAGTAGAATAAAGTGGGTTTCTGCACGAGTTCCAGGTTGTCCTAATGCGTTTAGGGGTTGTTCTCCGGGTGCGCCACCTCCGGGGCCATTGTAAACGCGGGTATAGGATGAACCATCAGGTTTAGTCATAATTCTGACGCTAGATTGATTGTTTGGGCTAGTCCAGATTGTGCCGCTACCGCTTTTTGAGC
>DATNRE010000456.1:0-3202 GCA_036703685.1 Candidatus Obscuribacterales bacterium | reverse complement strand
GACGGCTGGCTCCGTATAAGAGTGAAACTATCAAGAAATATATTGCCAACCAAAACTCTCATTAATCTTCACTCCGCCTAAAGGCGGGTATTCTACATCCCACGCTTGAAAGACGTGGGCTTTGAATACGGTTGTTGTAAAGTTTTCTACACTCTACATAGAGGAATAGGGAACAGGGAACAGGGAACAGGGAACAGGGAATAGTGAATAGTGAATAGGTAATAGTAATTCGTAATTCGTAATTCGTAATTCGTAATTACCCATCCCCCATTTCTATAACAGCAACCCGGGCATAATTTAACCCACTAACCCCCGGAAGGGGATCGACAACTCCAAATTCAATTTTATCCGTTACCCACCCTTCTCGATGCAAATAGCGTAAATACTGGGCATATTCTTCCCATTCTTCTTCCGTTGAATAAACAATAGTTAGCATTCCCGATTGAGTAATACGGGTTTTTGTTTCCCTATCAATTCCTTTATCAATGCGTTTTTTTACAATTTCATAACGGATATCTCGGGTTCCTCGCACTGAAAAAATGCTTTCGGTATTTTCATCATGAAAAATATCAATTGGGGTATGCTGGACTAAAACCAAATGGGCTAAATCTAGGCTAATTTTATTTTCTGACTTTAATCTAAATATGTTGCGGGCACAATCACACATTGCCCGCAGTTGTTCATAGCGGAGACTGCAAATATGAAAGGAAGTAAACCGAGAATCAATGGATTTTCCCGCATAGATAATATAATCCATGCCATCGCTAATTTCCATATCATAATAATGGGGAATAATCATCTGCATTTGCTTTTCCCATTTTGCCCAGGTTTGTTGTAAATTATGGGTGATTTCATGTAACATTTGATCATAGTGAGATCGGGCTTTATACACACATCCATGTTCATTCTCACAGGCTTGTTCATATTGTTTTAAAGCCTCTTGTACCTGGGGATTACATTGAGAAAAATAATCAAAATAAATTTCTAAATGTTTTTCTAAATAATCCGTTGCACTCATTTCAATTTCAACACTGATCTCGGATTCAAGTTCAGTTAAATAAGTCTGTAAATCCTGTTTAAGTTGTTCTCCCAAGGCTGAATCCTGGGTTTTACATAAAACGTCAACAATATTAATGGCTAATTGAAATTGTTCTAATAAATCTTCTTTAATCGCACAATTGCGTTGTTCAGATGAACCCCGAATATCTGAAATTCCATACAGGGGATAAACGGTTTCAAAGACAATGGTTTCCGGTTTAAATCCCCAACCGCGACGCTCGGCTTCCTGCAAAAATCGCCATTCAACCGAAGGATGAATATTGCGTAATTTGGTGAATTGTTGTTGTAAGGAATGACAAAAAGCCGTAATAAAACCGGGAATTAATTCTTGGGCATTTTTAACATCCGTCAAGGTAAAATGATTGGGGCGATCGCTAGTTAACCCCACCACCCCTAAAATTTGTTGACTGCCTTTTAAATTAACCGATTGAATCACTAAGGGAATTAATAATAAAGAACGGACATTGAGTTTGCGTAAATAGCGTTCAAAATCCGTAGGACATTGTTGGCGCAGATCAGGAATATTAATCACTTGATTCTGTTGAACTGCTTCAATAATTGCAGAGTCATTCAGCGTATCTAAAGAATAAATTATCGGTTTAGTAATCTTGGTATTTAAGCTCAGAGAGAGTTTAGCTTCTTGACCTTGAAGGCGTAATAATAAACAGTTAGTGACTCGAAATAAAGAATGTAATTGCTGTTCGATTTGTTCCCACTTTTGAGATTGAATAATTAAATCTCGGCTAATTAATTGATAGGTGACACGACGCATTTGTTCGGCTTGGGTAATTTCTAACCCTTCTAATAACAAAACTCCTTCTATTTGATAGTTATTTAAATTTAACTTTTGGGCTAGTTGATTAAAATTTTCAGGATGGGAAAACCAAGCCTCTCGCTCAGAAACGGGAATTAATTTGAGTTTAAAGGTGGCAAATTCATCCTGTTTAGGATTTTGTCGTTTAATTTGTAGTAAATCTGAATTTATCCAAATTCTAATAAATTTTTGTTTTAAGGTTTTAGGGTTATTTAAAATTGCGATCGCAGACTGTTCAATAATTTGTAAACATTGCAAATCAATGCCATAATCCTGATGCAAAATTTTATGGAGTAAATGATAGCGATAGAGTTCTTCTAAGGTTAAATTATCCCAGTGTTGAAAGATATCTTGAATTTTCAGGTTTAATCCGTTTAAAAGTCGATCTTCAATATCAATATTTTTATGATTTCTCTGTGAATTTACGGATAACCCGGTTTCTGGGTCTAATAAGGTTGTATGCAGTTGACAAACCCGACAAAACGATTGATTCCCGTAACGCACAGTTAAGGTTTGAGGATCAATAATCGCCATCAACAGATGACTACGACTTTGTAAATAAAATAACTGCTCAATAGTCTGTTTCAAATCCTCCGGTGTTTCGAGTTTTTGATAGGAAGTTAATTGCTCTGTAGACTCAGAGGAGACAGTATTTTCAGACACTTTACTGCTGGGGGAAAGGGACTTATAAATTGTCATTTGATTCTAACAGATCTTGATCAAATTGATCATCAATGACTAAAACCCGCAAACCCTTTAAATCAACGGGCTCGGTCGAGGGGTTGGGAGCCGAGGGCGATTGTAATTCAGATTTAATTAAGGGTAATTGCACGGTAAAGGTGGCTCCTAAATCTTCTCCTAAACTGTCTGCACTGACTGTCCCCCCATGTAATTCCGTCAGGTGTCGGACAATAGCTAGTCCCAGTCCCAAGCCCCCAAATTTGCGGGTGTTTGTCCCATCCTGTTGCCGAAAATAGTCAAAAACATAGGGTAAAAACTGCTGATTGATGCCAATTCCGGTGTCTTTGATTTGAATGCGAGCATAATCGGCCTGGGACTCTAAGTAAATCTCCACCAAACCCCCGGGGGGAGTAAATTTAATCCCATTAGACAATAGATTCCAGATGATCTGTTGCAGCCGGGTTGCATCTCCTAAAACACAGATTGACAACGGAGAAAAACCAGGATTTTGAGCGATTTCAAACCTAACTTGAATCCCTTTAGCTTCCGCAGCTAACTTAAAGGTTTCTAGGGCTGATCGGATAGTTGTGATTAAATCAACGGGTTGGTTGTGTAAGACCATTTTTCCGCGCAAAATTCGAGAAATAT
>DATNRE010000455.1:0-3644 GCA_036703685.1 Candidatus Obscuribacterales bacterium | reverse complement strand
TAAAAAGTAAGCTATAATGTTCAAACATGAAACAGCCCTGCCCTGCTCCCCCTGCTCCCCCTACCTCCGATACTGCTATTTCTGCTCAGGATGAGCCGCTTCTGGGGAAGTAGCGCCCATGCTATTAATCCTATAAATCATTTGATAGAGTCGTCCAACCCGACGTTGATTAAAATGGAAGGTTAAACGGGGTAATTTGTCCGTATCGTCGCCCATTTCTTCGGGGAAGGCTTGAGCTTTCTCAATTTTCCCTTTAGATAACATATCGTGAAACTCCGTATTGAGTTGTTCCACTTGTTGATCAGATAATTCAGACTTTAACCGCATCACATACTTATCTTTAACATAGCGGCTAGAATGATAAACACGATAGAAACTGGCGATCGCTTCACAAGCCACAGACAGATCATCGGTAATTGTATAAAAACTCGGATCATCCGGTGAAATTAATCCCCGATTTAGCAATTGTTTCTCAATAAATTGGTTGAGATCATACCAATAATCTCCCCCTGGACGATCCACTAAAATTAACGGGGCTGGGCCGAACTTTCCGGTTTGAATTAAAGTTAAACATTCAAAGGTTTCATCTAAAGTGCCAAAACCCCCGGGGAACATAGCTAAAGCATCACTTTCACGCAGAAAGAATAATTTGCGCGTGAAAAAATACTTGAACATAATTGCTTTTTTATTCCCCTGAATATAAGGATTTGAAGATTGTTCAAAGGGAAGTTGAATATTTAAACCAAAGGATAAATCCAGACCCGCGCCCTCATTTCCCGCCTGCATAATCCCACCGCCACCGCCGGTTAACACCATAAAACCTTGCTGGGTGACACATCGAGCAAAATCCGCCGCCATTTGATATTCCGGGGTATCAGCCGGAATTCGAGCCGAACCAAAAATACAAATTTTGCGAACATGACGATAGGGATAAAAAGTTTGAAAACCCCGCTCCAAGTCCGATAAAGAAGCCGAAATAATTTTCCAGTCCAGAGTCTCAAACTCCTCTCCAGCCATCCGAACTAGACTAGAAAGCGATCGGGAAATCCATTTTTTATGTTTTAAATTCGGTAATTTATCCACCAACTGGATAATATCCGCTTGTAGAGAATCTACCGCTAAACTAATATCTGAAGGGTTCATAAAATTTTATCACCTAAAACAAAGCGCCTCAGAGCCAAGGTTCCAAGGCGCGATACCCGTGAATAATCAGCTTGAGGTTCAAGTATCACTTTCAAAGGAATCGAAAACAACTCTTATATAACCGACTTAAGCCTACTTTTTCAAGCAAGTTTTTGAGTAGAGTTATCAATGGGGTGCAACAACAATTAAAGGGTTCTATTCACCCCTTGCACCCATTAAAGATACTTCTCTAAAGTAGTTGCTAAAGTCGTTTTAGGAATAGCACCTACAACCATATCCACTCGCTGACCCCCTTTGAAAATCATCAGCGTGGGAATACTGCGAATTCCATACTGACTAGCAGTATTAGGATTTTCATCTGTATTAATCTTGACTACTTTGACCTTTCCAACATATTGGTCTGCAATTTCATCCACAACCGGTGCAACCATGCGACAAGGCCCACACCAAGGAGCCCAAAAATCCACTAAAACCGGGATTGGGCTATCAAGCACATCTTCTTTAAAACTAGCATCAGTAACTGGTACGGCGTTGGACATCCCTAGAAATCCTTATATATAACAGACCCTATCAAATTTGACAGTCCCATCGGAAATAGCAAACTATCTCACGAAGGATTCTTGTGTGCAGGACGAGATTAGCATTGAGTTAAGGGTAAATTTAACCGGTTCCATGCAATCGCGTCTACAAGAACTTTAATCCTTACGTCTACTGACTGTCTGACAACAGACGAAGGTACAACAGAAATGAATTTTTCTGTTAAATTGTTGCCTGTTTTTTGTCTACCTAACCCTTAAACACTAGGGATCTATACCCCGTCTTTTTGGGGTCAGGTGCTGACCCGGGCTTTGTTTAGCGGAACCTCACCCAATCTTACCGCAAAAGGATCTCCTATTAAACAATTGTTGATAGTCGAGATTGATCAGCGATGCCATCAACTTAAATTGCTAAGATCAAGAAACCGCCCGAACAAAAGTCCAGGCGGAGTGTGGTGTGAGGAGTGAACGGAAACATACGTCTCCGCTTCTTCTATTGTGCCATTTTATTTCATAGAATTCCAGGTTGAGTCGTAAGTTTTACAACGATTTAACAAGTTTTGTCAATCATGCCCAAACCTAACCTCAGTTATTTAGAAAATCGCGGGCCCAAACCAACGGCTCCAGCATAAACGGCTTGAGCGCCGAGTTCGTCTTCAATCCGTAATAAACGGTTATATTTGGCGATGCGTTCACTCCGACACAGAGAACCGGTTTTAATTTGTCCGGCCCGGGTCGCCACAGCTAGGTCTGAAATTGTCTTATCTTCAGTTTCCCCAGAACGGTGACTAATAACGGCAGTGTAACCATTGCGGGTCGCCATGTCAACGGTTTCTAAGGTTTCTGACAGAGAACCAATTTGATTCAGTTTGATCAGAATCGAATTCGCAACTTTCTGCTCAATGCCTCTTTTTAAACGGGTGGGGTTAGTCACAAATAAGTCATCTCCCACCAGTTGAACTTTACCACCGAGTTTCTGGGTCAGGGATTGCCAACTGTCCCATTCATCCTCTTGGAGACCATCTTCAATGGAAATAATCGGGTATTGACTGGTTAATTGACTCAGATACTCGATGAGTTGATCTCCACCGTGGGATTGACCATCATAGGTGTAAATTCCATCTTTGAAAAATTCATTGGAAGCCACATCCAGGGCCAGGGCAATCTGTTCACCGGGTTGATAACCCGCGATTTCAATTGCTTGGATCAAAATATCCAAGGCTTCTTGATTAGAGCCCAGGTTAGGAGCAAAACCTCCTTCGTCCCCGACTCCGCCCAAGAGTCCTTTTTGTTTGAGCACATCACTCAGGGAAACAAAAACCTCCGCCCCCCAGCGTAGGGCTTCTTTGAAGGTCGGAGCCCCAATGGGAACGATCATAAATTCCTGAATATCAACGTTATTGGCGGCGTGGGAGCCTCCGTTGATCACATTCATCAGGGGCACGGGCAGGAGATTGGCAATGGGGCCACCCAAATAACGGTACAGGGGTAAACCCACGGTTTCAGCCGCGGCCTTAGCAACGGCCAGGGAGACACCGAGGATGGCATTCGCTCCCAAATTACTTTTATTGGGCGTACCATCGAGATCGAGCATAATTTGGTCGATGACCGTTTGTTCCAGGGCACTAACTCCGTTAAGGGCTGGGGCGATTACCTCGTTGATGTTTTTAACAGCCGTCAGAACCCCTTTACCCCCATAACGGCTTTTATCGCCATCTCGAAGTTCATGGGCTTCAAAGCTTCCCGTAGAGGCTCCACTGGGAACTTGAGCGTGTCCATAGGCTCCGTTATCAAGGTAGACCTCGGCTTCGAGGGTCGGGCGTCCGCGCGAGTCCAAGATTTCACGGGAAATAATAGTAAGAATTCCAGGGTCTGACATATCTATACCTATCCTTTATTAGTCAGTGAAGATGCGTCCCAGGCTTGAAAGAGTTGAGACAAGAGACAGGTTAACAGGTTATTGGT
>DATNRE010000454.1:0-4997 GCA_036703685.1 Candidatus Obscuribacterales bacterium | reverse complement strand
AATCAAGTCCAGCTTTTTTCCCATTTTTTAACGGGTTTCAGGTTTGGTGCAAGATGTAACCCATCTCCAGACTAGCATTGGCTGCACTTTGACCTGACGTCTTTAGAATTATTATCGCATACTTTCTTTTTAAGGTATGCTGCCGACGGCAGTACACAGGCTGGTTGTTCTAGCTAGACTCAAGCATTCGTGGATTATCGATTTAAGGGACAGGTTCCCCTGATTGTATGAGACACCGCCAAGTTCTTTGGGTTTTAAATTTAATTTGTATTATCCGGTATATATTTAGGTTATGGAATAGAAGGGTATCTAATCCTTGTTTTAGGCCATAATTTAGTGAATTTGTAGATTTGATAATTTTGGGGCATGTTGTATTAGGATTTGACCCCTGCTCAATTTTAAGTTATCTATTTATCACATCACTCAACCTCAATCATTGATTCGGGCCCACCGTCTAACCGCGGCGGCTGGCACGGATTTTGCCGGCCCTGCTAATGATTTCCATATCTTTCGTTATAAAATTTATAGATTTTCCTACTGTGGCGTGAATATTTTATTGTTTACATGTAGTTGGATCATTATAGTCAATGGTTCAGCCAGAATCAAACTGATAGTAAGAGAGGTAAACTCTTATTTGGGGTATGAACCCACTAGCTTAATATAGCTTATCTTACTAAGTGCTAGTACGTTAGTACTCTTTCAAATCTGCAATTTAATGTTGTAATTCAACTATAGCACCATCAGTTAGTAATGAGGTCAGGCATGGTAATTAATAAGATAGCAGGGGAAATGTGAAGGGTGACTAATAATATGTTTCGAGCTATTAGTGGGGGCAGAGCATTAGTTATTTGTATGGGTCTCCCATGGTTAATTGATGCAAATAAGTGTAGTGAGTATGCCACGGTAAAAAATCTGATAAGTATTAATGGAATTAATATTGTAATTGAGGAGGGTAATGCAGCAGTAATTAGTATAATTTCTCTAAGGAGGTTAATTGAGGGTGGTGCTGCCATGTTTGCACATACTATTAGGAACCATCACATGGATAGGATGGGGCAGGCAGCTAGTAGACCCTTGGTTAATG
Source organism: Candidatus Obscuribacterales bacterium (assembly GCA_036703685.1). GTDB lineage: Bacteria > Cyanobacteriota > Cyanobacteriia > Cyanobacteriales > Microcoleaceae > Planktothrix. The sequence continues at coordinate 3,913 of DATNRE010000454.1, read as the reverse complement.
CAATTCTGCGCGTGTGTGTATATTCGTAGGTTATATTTGCTATACAGAAGAGACCTGAGGAGATTAGGCCATGGGCGATTATTATTGCTATGGCCCCATATATACCGATTTTAGACCCAGAAAGTAAACCAGCAATTATTAGTCCTATGTGACCAACAGACGAATAGGCAATTAAGGATTTTAGATCAGGTTGGCGTAAACAAATAAAACTTGTGATTGCGGCCCCAATTAGGGCAATTCTTATAATTGGTGACTTGGTAATTTGAACATGTTCATGGAATAACTGCCTTACTCGTAGTAGGCCATAGCCCCCCAGTTTTAGTAGAATTGCTGCTAAAATCATGGAACCGGCCACAGGGGCTTCAACATGGGCCTTTGGGAGTCAGAGGTGTACAATAAATAATGGCAGTTTAACTAAGAAGGCTGTGGTAATTATTATTCAGGCTAGAACAGATGTAATAGATTGGGGAAAAATGATTCATGGGTACGCCATCGACATGTGAGAGGATAACCTTGAAATTTTGGAAAGGATAAGTAATAGCGGCAAGGAGGCTGTGACAGTATAGATTATTAAATATATGCTTGCTTGGAGTCGCTCAGGTTGATAACCTCAAAGTATAATTAATATTATAGTGGGAATTAAAGAAGCTTCAAATCAGATGTAAAATAATATCAAGTTGGAGGCGGAGAAGCATAGAAGTAGGACTCAGGCTAACAGAATTGATGTAGTAGTAAATAGTTTTGGGTTGTTGTTATTTATTTTTAACGAATTTCTTGCTATAAATATGAGTAATGTAATTCATAAAGATAGAAGAATTAGAGTAGAGGATAAAGGATCAAGGGCGACTATTTCTGATACCATAGTTAGTGATGAATATTGGATGACAGATGGTGTTAAGATAATAATTAGCATAGCTAACCTAATGATGACAACGGTTCAGTAGTTTATTGATGCTAAGGGTATAAGAATGGTAGAGAATATTGTTAATCTTGCCGTTAACATTTATTTAATGAGGTATTTTTAACAAGGTCGTTTCCATAGCCGCGTACTATTATCACCAGTAGTGCTAGACCGGTGCTTGCCTCACAAGCACCAAGTGTTAGTATCAGTAGTCTTAAGATTCCGGCTGATATTGACGATACTGTTAGTGAGATAGGGACAAATAGAACAAGCCTTAAGGTTAAGCCCTCTAAGGCTAGTAAAGATATAAGGAAATGAGATTGTTGTATAATTAGGGCAATTACTATAGTTGCAGGTAATAATTGAAGAATAAGAATTAATGAGGTGGTCACTGGTTTGAGATTTTAAGGTCTGTCTTCGACTTACAAGGCCGTTGCTTCATATTAGCTTTCAAACCTCAGATGGCGCAGTAGCGATCTATGACACCCAAAGTCATTATTTTTATAAACTACCTTCTGTGCGCGATACAAGTATATTTTTAGCATGAAAAGCTAACGTGTTCTTTACACTACATGCAATGTCGAAGGGCTTGGCCATACTACCAGCTTCAATGGTATACTTTAAATTTAAGTTACTTCAACACACTAAGTATAAGACAATCACTATGGTTATACCTGCTACCAAGCATTTAGTGAGTAAGGCCGGAGGAGTTATCGGCCCAGATTTCAGAATATGACCCCCCACCCCTGAAATTAAGGAGTTTATTCCAAGTCCTCCTGTAACCTCTAACCATCCGTGGTCAACAGACTTCATTAGACTATGACCTAGAATTAATGGGGTAGCTAATTGGAGCTGTGATGATAAAGGCACTAAAAATCATATGTTACATGAGGCATAATTAGGTAAGGTAAAATTGGTTAGAGCTCTTGTTAATTTGTTGGTAAGAAATCATCCTGCTAGCCCCCCAGTGAACACCGTAAATAACGGGAGTAATTTCATTCTAATAGGTAAGACTGCTTCAAAATGATTTATGGGAAGGAGCCATAATAACGCTGCCCCACATATAATAGATATTGAAGCTATAACGACTATTGGAAATACCACATTTGGTCTTTCAAGTATTGTGTTTCCAGCTATATGTGTTCGGGCACAAAGGAATATGCATATTGTAAATCGGATAGAATAGAATGATGTGAAGCCCACTGCCAGGAAGGCTAGTAAGACTATGAGTCAGTTTGTTCTGTTTGAGACTATTACTTCTATAACAAGATCTTTAGAGTAAAAGCCTGCTATAAACGGAAGTCCGCATAATGCTAAATTAGCAATTAACGCGCACGAGGCCGCTACCGGAGCTTGGGATACCAAGTTGCCAAGTCATCGCAGATCCTGTCCATGTGAATGTAGGGCAATTATTTCCCCTGCACAGATAAATAGTAAGGCTTTGAATATTGCATGGGTTATCATGTGAAATAGGGCGAAATTGGGTGCACCAAGTCCCAGTCTTGTTATTATTATGCCCAGCTGACTTAGTGTAGATAAAGCAATGATTTTCTTTATATCACATTCTGTAACTGCACTAATTCCGGCCATAAGTATGGTGGACACGGCTGAGAATAGAAGAATAAAGTTAAACAAGGGTAAAGATGACAAGAAGGGATAGAACCGGATAAGCAGAAATACACCGGCTGTCACTAGTGTTGAGGAGTGTACTAGAGCTGAGACTGGGGTTGGTGCTGCTATAGCAGCAGGTAACCATCTGGAGAAGGGTATTTGGGCGCTTTTTGTTATGCCAGCGATTATAATAAATAGAATTACTAAGACCGAGAATGAGGATTCTCACATACTAAATATGGCTCAATGACCTTGGTTAATTGACAGGGCGATTGCCATCAGAATTATCACATCCCCAATTCGATTGGTTAATGCGGTGATTATACCGGCAGCCAGAGATTTAGGATTTTGATAATAGATTACTAGGATAAAGGAGGTGATTCCTAACCCGTCTCACCCTAGTAGTAATATTATAAGGTTAGGAATAAAGATAAGGAATCTCATCGATAAGACAAACAGGATAACAAGAATGGTAAACCGATTAATAAATTGATCATCTAACATGTAAAATTTGGAAAACTGTAATACATTTGACGAGATAAAGAGTACTACAGACAAATATAGAAGACTTAAAGGGTCTATAATAGCAGGCATGATAATCGATACCCTACCTAAGGTTATAAGATGCCACTCGAATAAGAATGATGTGTTGGTGGAGATTAGCACCGCTGCCAATGTAACGGATATAATGGCCAGTAAGGCCAGAATTAATGGTCTCACGTTAGCGCATGTACGATTGAAATTAGTCATAACCAAAAGCAAGACTGCATTAATGACGCTACTGCCATGGTTTTTAAATTGGCCCTGCGGAGCGGGGCCCCCGGTTTTTTGAGCCAAAGTAATGTACATTTTTGAAACCACAATTCAATGGTTTGCTTAACCTATTTAGCTCTATGTTAGTGTAGTTTAATCTGGGTATAATAATGTTATGTTTTGTGTAACGATTATCTGTTAATATTTTTCAGTAACTAAAAGCTAAAAAAATAAACTTAATGTCGACGCTGGAATGATTATTTTCCTTGGCTGAAATTGCGCAATTTTGTAAGTTACTCGTTTTTAGTGGCAAATAAGTACGATTCGTGATATAGATGAGTTGTACTGAGGCCTACCATAGAGATTTGTGAGGAAAAAAAAGTACACTTTTTTTGGAGTTCTCCGACGGAGGTGTCATTTAGGGTCATTTTAATGGGGTTTTGGCCTGTTTTCGATAATTTGCCCAGTATGGGTATAATGCACTTGGAAGCGTAAAAAAATGTTTGTGGGGGGTGTGTCATCGCAAAAAGGGGGTCTTGAGAGCACTTCTAGTACAAAATGCCTGTTTTTAGAGATTTGACCCTGTGTAAAAAGTCTACGGGTGCTTTTCGGGGCGCATTTTCCACCATGCCATCTAATTATTTCATC
>DATNRE010000453.1:0-6294 GCA_036703685.1 Candidatus Obscuribacterales bacterium | reverse complement strand
CCAATCAGTTGAATTTGACAATTAATATCCTTTTGTTTGAGAAGTTTAGCAGTCCGAATTAAAGTCGGCTGATCTTTGTGAACTTCTAAACGAGCAACCATACCAATTTTTATGATTTTAGTTGAACTGGGTTCAGAAAGTGGTGAATTTAGCTGGGCAAATGTTTCTACATTGCAAGCATTATAAATGGTAACGGTTTCTGATTTATTTAATTTAAAATATTGAACCACTCCTTGACGAACATAATGACTGCAACAAATTAGTTTATGAGTGAATGGACGACCCAGTTGAATTTGCAAACGAAACTTATCAAAGGCATTTCCAGTCCAGTAGGGAGGATAATTGCCGACGTGAGCGCACACTGTAGAAACTCCTGCCAATCTTGCTCCGTAAGCCATAAAAGTATGCCATCCTAAAGGCATTGATAATAAAGCATCTGGTCTGATTTCTTTTGAGATTTTATAAACTTCAAAAATCATGTCAACATAACGATTATAACCTCTACCGGATAAGTTTATAGATTTAACAATGGGAATCTGCTCGCATTTAAACTCACGCTCTAAATCTCGGGGGTTATCATTTAATGTTAGAATGAACGGTTCGATTCCTTCTTTCATCCACCATCGGCACATATCCAAGGTTAATATTGGAGTTCCTTCGGCACATAAGGAAGATAAAACTATCAGTAATTTTCTTGATTTAACTTTCATTTTTAATCTATCCTGTAAAAATAAACATATTTTTTTTTTGTTAAATTACAATTTTAAAAATATTTCGTCGTAAAGATGATGGTCTTGCAAACCCAGTTTTGGAGAATATCCATGTCGCTCAAAAAATTCATATATATCTTTTGGGATATATCCGGCTTTCTCCAAGTGAGATTTCGCAATTTCCACAATAAAATCAACATGATTCAGTGATAGCATAGAATCATTTAGTCCTTGCAAAACATTCATTTCAAATCCTTCTACGTCAATTTTAATCACTCGAATCTCAGAAAGCATGGATTGAGAAACAAAAAAGCTAAAAGGAGCGAAAAAACAATCGACTGACTTCACAACTTCATCGCTTGTTTTTAACCGAGAATTCATGCCCGGATTGGCATCGCTATAGAGATTGAGTTTTTCAACTTCTATTTTTTCCGATAAGCCATAGGGAACGACTGTAATATTATAAGTGTTATTCAAAATAATGTTTTCGTATAATCTTGCAACTTCTCTAGGCGAGGGTTCAAATGCGACTACTTTAACCTTGGGTAGTTGAGCAGCCAGTAGAGAGAAATATCCAATATTTGCACCCATATCTACAAATATCCCCCCTTGTTTTAAGCTTTTTATAATTTGCTCTTTAACAATCGGGTTATGACCCTTGCCCGCAATCAAATCTCGATCAATATTAGCCACAGGATTGAGCTTCATCAGAATTCCATCTATTTTGTAGACAGCCGAACCAAAAACTTTATTTAAAAGCCATCCAATCCGATACTTCCCCCTCTGAATGGGGATTTTATTCCAGTATTGTATGTAAACCTCAAAAATGATTTGCTTCACCCAATTAAACATGATTGCTCCTTGTCTTATAGTGGATAGTTGTATTTTTCTAAATCAATTCCATACTTTTCTATTAAATTTTGGTTGGAATCTTTATAAATATCACCAATTTTTTCTTGATATTTTTCACTGATTTCCGTTTTTTTATAGAAGTTTTCTAAACTAATCATCGCGATTTTTTTGAGAGTTTTATATGTTGATTGAGGGATGAGCTTGCTCAATGCAAATTTTGGCATAAAATTGGATCTAATTTGATAATATTTATTGTCAATCGCTGTATGTTCTTGTCGAGAGTTAAAAATTAGCTGTTTTGTAGTGACAGAATCTACTTCTAAAAATTCTGACAACTTTTCAGAAAATAAATCGGGATTAATCGTCAAATCTTCAAATAAAAAAATGCCCAAATTTTCTTGACCAAATAACTGGGCATACAAGTCAATATTTTCGCAATACTTGATTCCAGACATAAAGCTTCGGCTAAAGTAATAAGGATGTAAACTCATATCTACCCATTTTTCAAAAGTTATTTTTTTATCTTTAAATTCTGAAGCGAGTGGGTTATTGGGTCTCATGTCATATAGAGATCTAAGGATATCAACTTGATGCCGTACAACAATCATAATTTTTGCATCTGGAATCAGGTTTTTGAGTCTATAAGCTTTTAAGTAATTATCACTAAAACGTGAATCTAGAACGGTTTCATGACTCAAGAGATTCACTTTTGTTTTTTCCAAACGAGGCTGAATCCAATCAAAGTATATTTCTTGATTATTGCTAAATTTATATTCGTTTTCATTGAGTTTACCAATGTTTTCCCAAAAATCAACCAAAGGAGCATGATCTGATACATTTAAGTAATTGATTTCTGGATGTTTGTTAAAAAGATGAATCTTTAGAGTGCTGCTTGCAGCTTTGGTATAACCAATATGAAGAACAACTTTTGGACTATTATTCATTTTTTATCTCCTTTTACTTTTTGATAAAAGCTTTGATTAATGTTCTAGTTTCTGAAAAGGTTTCATAATTTAACCCCCACCAGTCTTTTAAATCAAAATGAAATTGATCGTTTAAATAACGTAAATATCGATGCACACCAATACAATTAGCGATAAAAAGAGAACCAACAATTCCCATCAGTCTAAATTGATAGATTAATACTCCTGATAGTATAAAAAATATTGCGGAAACTAGAGCAGAATTGACTGCGTTTGGATAGGGTTGATTCATCGCATTTAAGCTTGCTCTGATGACTTGTCTGATGGACATTGGTATCGCAACAATACATAGTCCGATCGCCGGAATAACTGCACTGTTAAAATCTTGACCAAACAAAAACGGAATCAACAGAAATGAACCAAAAATCAAAGGAATGCTTCCCATAAAAGTGACAATCATATTATAGCGCAAACCTTTACTCAGAAGACTTTTTTGCTGTGATATTTCTTTCAGACGGGCTAACTTTGGAAAGATGATCACGTTAAAACTTGCTGTCAAAATACTTAATCCTGATTGAGCATAGGTCAGTGCTACGGCATAAAGCCCGATTTCTTGGTTGGTTAAAAAGGTGTTGACAACCAGTTGATCCATTCTTGAAGAAATTTGCTCAAAAATAGAACCTACCTTAAAACGAGAACCTATTTTGAGCAACTCTTGTGCTTCCTTGAAAGAAGGTTTTAATGATAATAAATGAATGGACGGCAAAAAACGAATTAAGGTTGTAAAAAAGGTTGAAAACCATTTTAAAACAATTAAATTTATAATTGATACTTGGTCTAAATTCCATAGGATTAATACTCCGATTAGATAAATAATGTAAGTTGAAAGTCTAAGCAGATTATAATATGTAAATTGCTGCTTGGCTCGATTTAACTCCAGCAAGCTTAGACCCAAAAAATTAAAGGGAACAAAAGCGATCAGATAATATCTAGCCAAAGGCAACCACTGACTCCGTTCAGTCCCCAAAAGATAGGGAAGTAAAAAATATGCAATGAATATGGTGATCGTCGCCAAACCAGCCACCAAATAAATTCCGGTAATCGTGATCCGATCAACATCTGCATCCTCCTGGCTGGCTCTTTGTGCGATAGATAAATCTATATGCCAGAGACCAATTTGTGAAGCCACCTCCGGCCAAAAGACAATAACGGCTAAAATTCCCCGTCCTTCCGGCAACAACAGTCTAGCTGTCAGAACACCCGTTACAATATTACACAGTAAGATTAAGCTGTTGACTGCAAATGTGCCGAGCCAAGCCTGAGCGGTTTTTTTAGACATCAAACTTGAATCCTACGAGGGTAAAAAATTTGTTCTATAAAAAATTAGCAGACTTCACGGCCTTGAGTCGGTCATAACGATAGGGCAAACTTTTCGTCGCCGAACCGTTGACAACCAATCCAAGCACGATTTGCTTCGACTGTTCCAGCAACTCTTTGGAAAATTTAGCACTCTCCAAATCAGCCACTCCCGGACGAGTGACCATCACCACCCCATCCGTCATTTTTCCGAGAATGGTGGCATCTGCCGCAGCGGTTAAGGGGGGGGTATCAATGATGACCAAATCATAATTTTTGGAAATATTCCCAATCAACACCCCCATTTGACTGGAATCGAGCAGAGCGACCGGATTGGGAGGCCTGTCTCCCGATGGCAAGACCCACAGGTTAGGCATCACCTCGGAAATCGCTTGCGCCAAAGGAACCGCATCGCGCAGTACCGCACTCAAACCCATTTCATTTGAGATCGACCAAAGCTTGTGCTGGCTCGACAACCGCAAATCCCCATCAATCAACAGCACGCGCCGCCCTAACTGAGCAGTTGCCACCGCCAAATTCGCCGCGATGGTGGATTTTCCCTCCCTCGGAACCGCGCTGGTCACGACAATCACTTTGATCTGTCGGTCGGATTGCACAAATCTCAGGTTCGTCTGCAAACTCCGAAACGCCTCGCTGACGCGAGAACCGGGATCATCTCGAACTACTAGGCGTCGGGAAAACATCGGAATCGCCCCCAACAGGGGATAGGGCAGCAACTCTCGGGCGGTTTGGGAGTTGCGGATTTTTTTCTCTGTGGTCTCCAGCAGCCACGCCACCACAATTGCGAGGATTAGCCCCAAAACTGTCCCCCTCACTAATTGTGCATATTGACGGCTGAGTATGGGTTGATCGGGAACTTGGGCGGGCGCGACGATGCGAGCGTTGCCAACTTGTTGCTTGTCGGCAATTTGAATGTCTTGCAAGCGATCCAATAGCTGTTGATAGGTATTTTTCGCCGTTTCCTGCTCTCGCTCCAACTGCAACTGCTTAATTTCCAGAGCGGGGAGGCTGTTAGCCCTCTGTCGGTAAGTCTCGAGTACCTCGGACAGAGCAGAAATGCGCCGTTCCAAACTAGCGCGATTTGCTTCGGCTTGGGCGTAGCTGTTGATCAAGCCCTGCTGCAAACCTTGGTTGCGGAGTTGGACGATATTGCTCGGATCTTGATAGTCTTGGATTCGATCGGATGCGCCCACAAAACTTTGCTCCACCCGCCGAGCGAGTTCGGCTTTCAGAATTTCTTCTTCCTTGCGGAGTTGCTGAATGACTGGGTGAGTTTCGCTAAACCGCAGCCGCTCCGTGGCAATCTTTTGCTGGATTTTCTGGAGTTCATCCAGGGCGGGGATGGTGGTTGGCGACTCCCCGACAAATCCGGCGACCGTCGTTTCTTGGGCATCCTTACCGAAGATCAGTCGCAACGATTCAACCCGAGCCGTTTCCGTTGCTAAACCAGCCCGAGCATCGGCAATTTGTTGGTCTAACTCTTGGAGAATGTTCGTGGTAGAACTGGCTTCCGTATCGAGATCTACAACTCGATTTTGCTCCTTCAATCGGCGGATAGCCTGTTCGACCGCTTCTAACTGGGCTTTGGCTTTGGGGACTTCTGCTTCTAGAAACTCGCGGGCGGTTCGGGTTTCGGAGCGGTTCGCCTCGATGTCGAGTTGAATGTACTGCTCCATCAGAGTGTTGACCAGATCGGCTGCGGTCTGCGGTTCGGGATTGATGTAAGACACCTGTAAAATGTCCGTCCCCTCCAGATTCTCGACCCGCAAATTCTTCAGAAATTCCTGGGGATCGATGGAATGACCCATCTTATTGATCGTCCGTTGTGCTATCGGCATGGAGGTCAAGATCGTCGCTTCATTCATCAAGGGTTTCCCCTGTACTGTACTTTCTAACTGACCCAGTTGACGCCCTACCCCCGTCAGGGCTGAAGTAGTGTTCTTGCGAAACAGGAGTTGCCCCCTCGCTTGATACAACAGGATTTGCTGGGACGTATTGAAAGCCGACAGTGCGATCGCCGCCCCAAAAATCAGACTCATGGGAAACCAGCGCCTCTTGAATACAGACCAATACTGCTGCAATTCGTTCATTAAGACCTCCTAGAAGATGGTTAATCTCTCTTTTTATTCGCTCAGGTTTTTCCACGGATTGGCTATTTAGGTCGTGTTCATCGGGCTCCGGTTTCTTCTACTCCTTCCTAAAATTGGCGAAGGTATTGTTTAGAGCAAGGTGGAAAACCGAGTAGCTGCTTTAGCTGCCTAATCACTATAGCAATAAACACAACAGTTCTACTTTAAGAGTTGGAAAACTAATTGAATAAGTATTTCCTTTTTGAGTTAACTTCCAGTTTTGGTTATTAACTTCTACAGGAAGAACTTTGTATTGTTTAGTTTTACGACCCGTGGGGGATGTGGTATGTCGGATTACTTGGT
>DATNRE010000452.1:0-9205 GCA_036703685.1 Candidatus Obscuribacterales bacterium | reverse complement strand
AAAATAATTTTTATTTCCTAGTTGAAATGAGTCCGAATAGTCCTCAAGATTGGTTAAATCTTGCCCGAGAACGTGCGGCGGATGCTGATGCAATTTATAAAGAGCGACCTGATTCTATTGCGGTTGTCTATCTGGCGGGTTATGCGATAGAATGTAGTCTCAAAGCACTGTTACAAAAACAGGGGATTTCATTCCCCAAAAGTGGTAGAGAGGGACACAATCTTAGGGGACTATGGCAAGCTTCTGGTTTGAAGTTATCTGATTTGAAAGATGAACAAGGGTCTAAAACCTTTTTTCTCCAAAATTGGAATACCGATTTACGCTATGAAATTACTCTACAAACAGCATCAGGATTAGAAACTCAAGAACTTTTAAACGGAGCAAAACAATTAACTGGGTGGATACAAACACAAATTAAACGAGCTAAATCGAGGTGAGGATTATGAATCAAGAAGAAATTAAAAAAAAAATTAGGGATAATCTGATTCAAGCTAATTTTAATGTGGAAGATTTGCGAGTCCAACCTGATCTGTTTATGGGTTGGAGAATCGCTGTGATTTCCTCAAATTTTGTTAATCAATCCTATGATAGACGGAAACAAATTGTTTTGCAAGGTTTAGAAGATTTAACAATAGAATGGTTAGATTTATTAACTCCTCAAGAGCGAGAATGGTCAGGGAAATTACCCCTAGATTCAAATTTAGAAAACCTTCCTTTATGGCCAGAAGCCTTAGCTAGAAGTGCAGAAATTCCTGAAAATATTGTTTTTCCTTCTGATTTAGATGATGATTTAGAACGACCTATTATTGCTACCTTTTATTCTTTAAGGGGAGGAGTAGGACGGTCAACGGCTTTGGCTTATACCGCTAGAATTTTAGCGAGAAGGGGGCGAACAGTTTTGTGCTTAGATATGGATTTAGAAGCCCCCGGATTAACTACATTATTTGGTAAAGAACAAGAAATCCGAGAAGATCAAGGGTTATTATCCATTTTAGTTGACCTTGATCAAGGAAATCAACCCAATATTCAAGATCATATTATCAGAGTGTCTGAAACTGAAGAACTTTATTGTCTTCCGGCGGGTTTACCCAATGCCAATTATGCGAGATTATTAACTTTAATTAATACAGAAGCTTGGTATCGAGAGGAAACAAATCCTTTAAGAATTTTAATAAATTTATTAAGTACACATTTATCCTTTAAACCCGATGTAATTTTACTGGATGCTAGAACAGGATTATCCTCTTTCAATGCACCGCTATTATTTGATTTAGCCGATTTAGCGATTATTGTATTTTTCCCCCATCCCCAATCAGAAATAGGAACAAAAGCTTTAGTTAGAGCTTTATTATCATCCCAAACTCAAAGAGAAATCCAACAAAAGCTAACACCAGAACCTCGTTTTTTAGTATCTCCAATTCCGATAAGTAAAGCACCGGAGGTGATTGAAAGATATCAAAATCGGTCTTTAGATTGGATTAGCGATTGGTTATCAGAATGCAATCAGAAACGCACGGAAGGAGAACAAATGATAGCATCGGAAATTACTCAGTTTATTCCTTACCGAGAAGCGATAGCAACTTCAGACCAAACTGTATTAGATCGAGAAATTTGGCAGGATTTTGAAGCGGTTTCTGACTGGTTAGAGCGATTTATTCCGACTCGTAATGAACAACGGAATGAACAACGTTTATTAGAAAATGACATTAGTATTGCTGAATCTAAACTTACAATTCTCAAGGAGTTAAACTTTTCGGCTGGGACTGCGGAAAACCAGGCAGATTTTTTAGAAAATTTTGTCGCAACGGAATTAGTTAACCGAGCTTTAGAACCTAAAACCCCCTTAGTTTTGGGTCGTAAGGGAACGGGAAAAACTGCAATTTTTAGACGCATTCAAGAAGGAAGACAAAGACCTTCTATTGTGGTAATATCGCCCAGTTCATTAAAACGCAATAATTTTTGGGTGATCAGTCCAGATGGCTTTAAAGAAATTGAAAAAACCTTAATAGAAACTCAAGGAAGTTGGCGAGAATTTTGGATTTTACAAACCAGTTTAGCTTGCTATTTATCGGATGCTGAAACAGAGAAAATTTTACCAGATCCCGCTTTGTCTAGTCTCATTCCCGAAACCTTAGTCACGGAATTAGATATTATTCGCTGTTTACAACAAATGTTAAGAATAAGTGGAGTGGGAATTTTAGCGAGAAATTGGTTAGAATGTTTAGACCGAAGCTCTCAAATGGAAACTATTTTACTTTATGATGGTTTAGACACTGGATTTGGAAATACTGATTTAGATCGAATTCGTCGTAAACAGTCAATTGAAGGCTTATTATCTTTAATCATTGATATGGGTGATAACCTGAGTTATCTCAGGTTTAAAGTATTATTACGAGATGATATTTGGCGCAAATTAGCCTTTGAAAATAAAAGTCACTTTTACGGACGAATGGTAACACTAACTTGGGAAGAACAGGCTGATTTCTTTAAAATTGTTATTAAGCAAGCCCTCCGTTCTCCAACATTTCAACAGTTAACTAAATCTATTTTAGGTCAACAACTATTGAATAATTATGATTATTGGATGGAAACCCAAGTGTTTGAAGTGTGGAATCTTTTGGTTGGCGATCGCATGAAAGGCGGGAAATCTACCTTCACTCGCACCTGGGTTTGGAAACGCTTAACGGATGGAAGTGATAATCGAAATCCGCGTTCTTTATTACAGCTATTTGTTACCGCTAAGGAATGGGAAGAAAGAGAACAAAAACGCAATCCCTATGAAAAAACGATCATTCGACCTAGAGCTTTAATCTCATCCTTAGAAAAAGTATCTCAACAAGCTTTAGACGCACTCATTCAAGAAGAATTTCCTGAGTTAAAACCTCTAATTACGGCTTTAAAAATGATTGGTCGATCTCCTGTTAATTCCGATGAAATTCAAGATTCAGATGAAACTTTGAAATTAGCGATTGAAGTAGGTTTACTCTCCGTTTATGATGAACAAAAATCAGGTATTTTGCGGTATAAAGTTCCTGATTTGTATCTGTATGGAATCGGAATGACTCGTAAAGGACAAGCCTAGCATCAAATTTAGACTATACTAAAAACCAACAACCTTAATTCTGATCAGTCCTATGGTTGATATTACTATTGCGATTCCTACCTATAATGGGGCGACCCGTTTACCGGCGATTTTAGAGAAATTGCGATCGCAAACCGGAACAGAACAAATTAAATGGGAAATTATAATTATTGATAACAATAGTACGGATAGTACCGCAGAATTAGTTAAAACTTATCAAGATAATTGGTTAGATAATGTTCCTTTAAAATATGTTTTAGAAATACAACAGGGAGTTGCTTTTGCCCGAAAACGGGCTGTTAAAGAATCTCAATCCCCATTAATTGCCTTTTTAGATGATGATAATTTACCGGCTTTAGATTGGGTGGAAAAAGCCTGTCAATTTGCTCAAAATTATCCGAAAGTGGGAGCTTACGCCAGTCAAGTTCAGGGAGCTTATGAAATTGAACCTCCAAAAAATTTTGAAAAAATAGCAGGCTTTTTTGGCATTACAAAGCGGGGAGATCAGCCTTATTGTTATGAACCCAAACACAAGTTGTTACCTCCGGCTTTAGCGTTAGTAGTTCGTCAAAAAGCTTGGTGTGAAAGTGTTCCCGAAGAAACATTTTTAACAGGCCCTTTGGGAGATAATCGGTTAGCCAGTGAAGATATAGAAGCGATGCTCTATATTCAAAAAAAGGGGTGGGAAATTTGGTATAGTCCTACTTTGAAAACCTATCACCAAATTCCTGCCTATCGTTTAGAATGGGATTATTTAATCAATGTAGCTCGCAGCACGGGGTTAGTGCGACATCATATTCGGATGTTACGGTTAAAACCTTGGCAACGGCCGTTATTATTTCCTCTGGGGTTAGGAAATGATATGAGAAAGGCGATCGCTTACTATCTCAAACATCGAAAAGAATTAAAAACCGATGTGGTTGCAGCTTGCGAAATGGAGTTTTTAAAAAGCACTGTGATTAGTCCCTTTTATTTGTGGAAAACATCTTATCTTAAAAAATTATGATTGATTTTACCGTTGTGATTCCCACCTATAATGGAGCCAGTCGGGTTCCTGATGTGTTAGAGAAATTGCAATTACAAACTGGAACAGAAAATATCACTTGGGAAATTATTGTTGTTGATAATAATAGTAATGATCAAACGGCTGATATAGTTCAGAATATTATTGCATCTTGGCAAGAAGTTTTCCCCCTCAAGTATATATTTGAAGCCAAACAGGGTGCAGCTTTTGCCAGACAACGGGGACTAGAGGAAGCTCAGGGGGAGTTAATTGGGTTTCTCGATGATGATAACTGGCCGGATGAAAATTGGGTAGCCCAAGCCCATAATTTTGCACAGCTTTATCCCCAAGCGGCTGCTTATGGCGGACAAATTCATGGAGTTTATGAAGTACCACCCCCAGAAAATTTTAAGGCCATTGAGGGATTTTTAGCCATTCGAGAACGGGGGCCAGAACCCAACCGTTATCAACCCCAGGTGTTAAGCTTACCCCCAGGAGCAGCAATGGTGGTTAGAAAGCAGGTGTGGAGTGAAGTTGTACCCAAGCAACCTCAAATGAGTGGGAAGTTACCCGGGGGAAAAATGGTGCAAGGGGATGATTGGGAACCCTTGATGTATTTATATAAAGCAGGCTGGGAAATTTGGTATAATCCATCTATGCACACCTATCATCAGATTCCGGCTTGGCGACTCAAACGGGATTACTTATTATCTTTGATTCAGGGGTCGTGTTTATCTTTTTGTTCCTTACGAATGATTGGTGCTAACTTCTATGAAAAGCCTATAATTTTAGGGCGAACTGTAGTCGGAAATAGTTACAATGCCATACGGCATTATTTTAAATACCGGAGTCAGCTTAAAACTGATTTAATTGCTGAGTGTCAAATGCAGATTTATTTAAGCCGGGTTAGGAGTTTTTTTTATTTTTTGAATAGACAGTTTAAAAAATAAAATCAAAATCAATTAAAATCAATCAAGCCTAATTAAATATATGAAAAAAATGCTTGATAATTTAGATCGAAAATAGGCAATTAATTTTGTTTAGCTACTTATAAAGAATCGAGATAAATTGGTGTTTTCTATTGTTCCAGAATATGATATTTAATTCATTAATACATTAAATTATGTCATTAGTTTCTGTTATTATTCCCGTTTACAATGCTAATCAAACAATTCAAGATACAATCAATTCAGTTTTGAATCAAACATTTCAAAATTTTGAGATTATTATAATTAATGATGGTTCTCAAGATTCTACACTAGATATTATTTCTAAGATTGCTTCTCAACTTCAAGAACCTAAAATTCAGATCTTTTCTTATCCTAATGCGGGGGTATCAGAAAGCCGAAATCGGGGATTGGCTAAAGCTTCAGGTGAATTTATTGCTTTTTTAGATCATGATGATCTTTGGACTCCTGATAAACTTGAATCTCAACTCAATGCACTTACAAATCATCCTGAAGCAGTCCTAGCTTATAGTTGGACAGATCATTGTGATGAATTTGGACAAGTGACGGTTTTAGGAAGACATATTACAAAGCAAGGATATATTTATGAGAATTTATTAGTCGATAATTTTTTAGATACGGCTTCTAACCCTTTAATTAAAAAATCAGCTTTGGATGAGGTGGGAGGATTTGATAGTACAATTAATTCTTCAGGCGAATGGGATTTATGGTTAAGATTAGCGGCTAAATATCCTTTTGTCGGTATTCCTAAAACTCAAGTATTGCACCGATTATCAAAAGGTGCAATGTCAGCTAAAATTGTTTCTCATAAGCAAGAATGTTTAGAAGTGATTGAACGAGCATTTAATCAAGCACCGCCTTCACTTCAACCTCTAAAGTCTTTAAGTTTAGCAAATATTCATAAATATTTACTCTGTAAATCCTTAGAGGGGGAACCCAGTAGGGAAAAAGGTCGTATAGCATTGGGATTACTGAAGGATTATATCCGTCATCAACCTGAATTGCGATCTCAACTCAAATTTATCCTGATTATGTTGGCAAAAAGTACCCTGATGACAATTCTACCCTCGCAACAAATACAAGCCTTAATGATCAAGTTAAAGCGTTTTATGAAATATTGAGGTTAATATAGCCTAATAATGTGCTAGTATTTGTCATTTTTTTGATTTTATTAAGAACTTCTTGCGCCAGTTGAGAAGGAAAAATCGTAATAACTATTATTACAAACAAAATTTTTAAAGTAATTCCTTTTAATAGTAAAGAAGAATCATATTTAATTGTCTTTAAAAATAGCCGTATTACCGTCATTGCCTGTTGCGGTTTAACATTTGTATTTAGTGCTTTAAACGTTAGATATTTATAAAGATTACCTAAACTTCGTTGTTTTAAATGTTGGAAAGAGGCAGGAGCTTGAGCAAAAGCACGTTCAATCACTTTTAAGCTTTCCCTTTCATGTTGAATCAGTTTTGTTGACATTGAATCAGGAGATAATCGATATAAAACTTGAGCTTTAGGAACGACAACAAAAGGATATTTTGCAGCTAATCTAATCCACATTTCCCAATCTTCTGCTGCTTTTAGAGACTCATCAAAAATTCCAACTTCTTTAAAAGCTGTTTTCCGAATCATAGCATTAGAACCATTAGATAAAAAAGTTGCTAACAGTAAATTAGGGTAAACATTACCTGATAATGTACATCGGCTATCTGGATGTAAAAATTGATCAAATTCATCGATAGCATCTGTCCAACTATAGGCAACAGCAGCTTCTGGATGTTCTTCTAATGCCTGAAACTGCGCTTCTAATTTGTCTGGAGTCCAGAGATCATCAGCATCCAGAAAAGTAATATATTCCCCTTGAGCATGATCAATACCTCGATTTCGACTTGATGCTAAACCTGCATTATCGTAAGATAAGATCCGTAAACGAGGATCTTGAATAGAGGATAAAACTTCTAATGTTGCATCTTGAGAACCATCGTTAATCACGATTAATTCAAAATCTTGCCAAGTTTGTTTTAAAACTGATTCAATGGTTTTTTTAATCGTTTTTTCTCCATTATAAACGGGTATAACAACAGAAATTTTAGGCATATTTTTTAATTGATATCGGTTTTAATATACATCATTAAAGCTCCAATATTAGAGATTCTACCAAATTTAGATAAAATCCATTCAGCTTGTTTTTGAGGTAAGAAAATAAATGTGGAAATTTTTAACAAAGTTCTGAAAGTAACTTTATGACGGAGCATGGTTGGATCATTAATTAGGATATTGTATAGAAAACGCAAGGCTAATAAACCCTGCTTTGGGCTCGGTTGAACTTCAAGAGCTTTAAAAGTCAGATTTTTATATATATTAGCAAAACTTCTCTTTTTTAGAGGTTTTAAGGAATCAGGAACTTGGCTAAAAGCTTGTTCAATTACCTTTTTGCTCCCTGCTTCTAGTTGTAACACATTAGTAGATGCTGATTGAGAGGATTGTCTGTATAAAATTTGAGATTTAGGAACAGTAATAAACGGATAATCTTTTGCTAACCTTAACCAGGTATCCCAATCTTCCGCAGAAAGTAAAGACGAGTCAAATTGACCTACTGCTTCTAAAGCATGACGACGAATTAAAGGATTAGAACCATTTTCTAAAAAATTAACTACTAACAAATAAGCATAAACATTACCATTAATGGTAAAGTGACTACCTGGACGTAAGAACTGGCTTGATTCGTCAATACAATCCGTCCAACTATAAGCAACAGCCGATTCCGGGTTATCCTGTAGGGCTTGATATTGAGCCTCAATCTTATCGGGTGTCCACAAATCATCTGCATCTATAAAGGCAATATATTCACCCCTAGCATGGGATATTCCTCGATTCCGACTAGCCGATTGATTCGTCTTAGCATAGGAAAAAACCTTGAGTCGAGGATCATTAATTGAGTTGACAAGATCTAAAGTTGAGTCAGTGGAACCATCATTGATTATAATGAGTTCTAAATCGGAAAAAGTTTGATTAAGCACAGATGTAACTGTTTCTCTAATCGTTTTTTCTCCATTGTACACAGGAATAATTACAGAAACTACAGGCATATTTTGATCAATTAAAATTCAAAAAAACATGGAAATTAATTCATTTCAACCTTTCTTTTTAGTCGGATGTTCCCGTTCTGGAACCACCTTTTTACAAAGTCTATTAGCAGCCCATCCTCAGATTACTTCTTTTAAAGAATCCCAGTTTTACCATTTCATGGTTCCTGTAAAATATGAACGGAAAAGATTTGCCTTGAATTTGGCTTCTCGGAAACTCAAGCCCCATATTCAAAAGTATTTTGAACAGGATCTTAAACGCCCAGAGTTATTAAAATATTTTCCGAGTTTACCTCTGATGCGCTGGCAAAGCGATGCTTTCATCAAAACTATGAGATCTTTAACTCAGGAAGAAGGAAATCATGTTTTTTTAGAAAAAACCCCCGACCATATTTATTATATCTCCTATATTGTCAAACTCGTACCCAATGCCAAATTTATTCATATTGTTCGCAGTGGTGCGGAAGTAATTGCTTCTTTATACGAAGCTACCCATCAATACCCAGAACCCTGGGCGGGGGCGAGAAGTTTGGATGTTTGTATTGAAAACTGGTTGAAAGCCATTAAAATTACTCAAGATTACATGAACGAACCTAATCATATCGTAGTAGGTTATCAAAATCTGGTAAACAATCCTGAATCCACCTTAGAAAAACTCTGTGACTTTATGGAACTTAATTTTGATAGACAAATGTTAAATAACTATACAAAGGTGTCGGAAAAACTAACTTTGGAACAGGCCGGAAGAACCGTTAACAATGAAATTAAAAATACGGGTTTGAAGAAATTCTATAAAGTTTTTGATGAAACTCAACAGCAGTATGTTTTGAGCCAAATTAAAAACGTCAATCTTGAATTAATCAATCAGATTTAATTGGAAATTAGTAAGATACGGAAAACCGAATCAAACCTGTAGGGGCATTACGTTTATCAGGGTCAAGCGATCGCACACAATTATAAACAACAACTCTAATTTTATAGATAACCTAAGATAGCTATGACCGTACTCGAACAGGGAACCATTACAATCCATACTGAGAATATCTTCCCGATTATCAAAAAATCCCTC
>DATNRE010000451.1:0-6296 GCA_036703685.1 Candidatus Obscuribacterales bacterium | reverse complement strand
ACGATATTTTATTTGGAAATCAGGGGGATGATTTATTACAAGGAGGATTTGGAAACGATATTATATATGGGGGTCAGGATAATGACACGATTTGTGGAGGGGAGGATAATGACCTGATCTTTGGTAATTTAGGAAATGATTTATTAAAGGGAAGAACAGGTAATGATACTCTCTATGGTGGTCAAGGAAATGACACTCTTTTAGGGGGTGATGGAGATGATTTTATTAGTGGAGATTTGGGAGATGATTTACTATGGGGTGGGAAAGGACAAGATACTTTTGTCTTAGGAGAAAATCAAGGTAATAATTGGATTGATGACTTTACCGATGGGGAAGACTTTATCGGTTTAACTGGAGGATTGACTTTTGAAAAATTGGAATTTAGCCAGGTCGAAAATAATACTTTAATTCAAGTTTCTAGTACGGGAGAAGTTCTAGCTACTTTAAAGGGATTTAATCCTAATTTATTGACTTCTGAAGATTTTATTAGTTTGGCTTTTAACCCGAACTAAGGTTTGATTTATCCTTAAACATGAAACGAATTTTTGTATTATTTTTAAGGATAAAATATTGTTAAAATTTTATAAATTGAGGATGAAATAAAATGGCAAACTTGATTGTTACTAACTTAAATGATAATGGTGTGGGTTCTTTAAGAGAAGCGATCGCTCTAGCTCAACCGGGGGATATTATTCAATTTGATTCGAGTTTAGCTAATCAACCTAACCCCACTATTCTACTGACCAGTGGTCAATTAAATATTAATCAAAGTATCACCATTGATGGACTAATTTCGGGTGCAACTCCTAGTAAAATTACTATTAGTGGAGATAATCAATTTCGCGTCTTTGAACTCCAGGTTAGTCCTCAATTTCAACCCACCAATACAACCCTAAAAAACCTGATTATCACTAATGGGAAAGCTCAAGGAATTGATGAAGCAGGTGCAGGGGGTGGAATTCGGATGCAAGGTTCAACTAACCTGACATTAGAAGATAGTGAAATTAATAATAATATCGCCCAATTTGGAGGCGGAATATATACGGGTTTTAGGAGTAATACGGTTGTTATTAATAGCAAATTTAATAATAATGATGGCACATTAGGTGGGAGTGAACGGGGAGGAGGTGCGATCACCACAAAGAGTGCAGGTTCTCTCACCGTTACCAATAGTGAATTTACCAATAATCAGGGAATAAATGGTGGCGCAATTAATCATTTATTAGGTAATTTAACTATTGATAACTCCAAGTTTATTAACAATACTTCCGTTCCAGGGGGTACAGTTCCTAATGGTTCAATTAACTATCACGGCGCAGGTGGAGCTATTTATACTGACGGTGCAAACGCCTCTGGAAGCAATTTTGGGCCAGGTTCAACTGGTGGAATTATTCGGATTAATAACTCGGTATTTGATGGCAATACGGGTTCTGGACAGGGGGGAGGATTATTTCTATTTGCCTATCCTCCCGATAAAATTATTGTAGAAAATAGTACGATTATTAATAATACAATTCAAACCAATAATAAAGGAGATTCTTTAGGGGGAGGATTGCGTTCTGGGAATGCTGAATTAACCCTTAATAATACAATAATTGCTAATAATCGAGCCTATAGTCAAGGCGGAGGTTTATGGATTGGTGAAATCTCTCCTACTACTATTACAAATAGCACTTTTTCAGGAAATCGGGCTGAATCTATCGACGGAAATAGTGGTTTAGGGGGCGCGATTACCCTCGCCAATCGTACAAATTCAACTAACATTATTAATACAACAATTGCCAATAATTATGCGGGATTTCAAGGAGGTGGATTTTGGGGAGGCGGTACAAACGTCACCTTGACTAATACAATTTTATCCAAAAATATTGCCAATAATGGGGGAAATCCTTGGAACGTTAAACACCATACCGGAACCGAATTTAATGACGGTGGCGGTAATATTCAAACTAATGAATTAAACCCTAATGATACGAAAGCAACTCCTAATATTCAATTGGTTGCTGATGCTTTATTAGGGGATTTACAACCCATTAATGGGGTTTTAACTCATCCATTATTAACAGGAAGTCCCGCTATTGATACGGGAAATAACAACAATTCACCCACAACCGATCAACTCGGTCAACCTCGTCCAACGGATGGGGATCAAAATGGTACAGCAATTGTTGATAGTGGCGCTTACGAGTTTCCAGTTGTAACTCCCGCACCAACCCCAAGTCCGACTCCGAGTCCAACTCCAGAACTAACTCCCGCACCAACCCCAAGTCCAACTCCAGAACCCACTCCAGAACCAACCCCAAGTCCAACACCGAGTCCGACTCCGAGTCCGACTCCGAGTCCGACTCCGAGTCCAACTCCAGAACCTACTCCAATTCCAACTCCAGAACCAACCCCAAGTCCAACTCCGACTTCAACACCAAGTCCAACTCCAGAACCAACCCCAGAACCAACCCCAGCACCAAGTCCAAGTCCAAGTCCAAGTCCAGCACCAAGTCCAACACCAACCCCAAGTCCGACTTCAACCCCAAGTCCGACTCCAGAACCAACTTCAGAACCAACTCCCAGTCCAACACCGAGTCCCATTAGTGAAGATGACTGTCTGTGTGATCAATTTCCTACGCCGAATATAAACCCATTAAAAACACAAAATCCTGTCGAACAAACCTTCGAGGGTCAAGTAGGAAATGATAACTTAATGGGAAGTGATTTCAATGATCAAATCATCGGTTTTGAAGGAGATGATACCCTAATAGCAAAAGCGGGGGAAGATAACTTAAATGGTGAAAATGGCAATGATTTACTATTTGGAAATCAAGGAGCAGATATTCTGAGAGGAGGGTTTGGAAACGATACCCAATATGGGGGAGAAGACGATGATATTTTAGAAGGAAATGAAGATAATGATTTTCTATTTGGCGATCGCAATAATGATTTTCTCCAGGGAAATTTAGGGAATGATACCCTTTATGGGGGTAAAGATAATGATACCTTACAAGGAGATGAAG
This sequence comes from Candidatus Obscuribacterales bacterium, assembly GCA_036703685.1. GTDB lineage: Bacteria > Cyanobacteriota > Cyanobacteriia > Cyanobacteriales > Microcoleaceae > Planktothrix. The sequence continues at coordinate 3,288 of DATNRE010000451.1, read as the reverse complement.
GCGATGATTTGCTATTTGGAAACTTAGGAAACGATACCATACATGGAGGAGAAGGAAACGATATTTTATTGGGAAATTCAGAAGATGATTTTCTCGATGGTGGGTCGGGAGATGATAGTTTATTTGGCGGTCAAGGTCAGGATATTCTCAAAGGTGAACAGGGTGCAGATATTCTATTTGGAGATATAGGAAATGACAGTATTTGTGGAGGAGATGATCAAGATTTGCTATTTGGAAATGAGGGCACAGATATTTTAGATGGATGTGCTGGAAATGACACCATTTATGGCGGAAGCGGGAATGATTCTTTAATTGGAGGAAATGGGAATGATTTGTTATGGGGAGATACGGGAAATGATACCTTAATTGGAGGAGCAGGTCAAGATATATTTGTCTTAGAAATTAATAGCGGAAGTGACTTAATTCTTGACTTTAATATAGAGTTAGATTCCCTAGGACTCAGTAAAGGATTAACCTTTGATCAACTGACCCTAAATCAACAGGGAAATACCGCTATTATTCGTTTAACCAATACCGGAGAAGAATTAGCTCGATTAAATGGGATTGATATTAATTTGATTTCGTCTAATCAGTTTCAAGTTATTTCTATCTAATAATAAGCTGTATTGGATATAAGTTATGTATCCATAGCAATCCTAGGAGTGCTCATTAAGTTATACAGATATTCTGAAAAAAACGCTGCAAGAGGCAACGCGAACCCAACCTCGCTTACAAGCGATTCAGCTTTATCCCGTCTGCGATACTGATTCTGGTCAATTTTTGATTCTAGCTACAGGCTGGGATAAATAACGCTGGCTCGATACTATTGTCTCCCATTCCCAAGCCAATAAGTCTAGCGATCGCCTCTAAGCCTAATCTGAGCTACCCATCTGTTTCTCAAGTGACTGCCTTACCAGTCCAATAACATAGGGAAGTTGACTAAGTGAAGACAGTCCAATTTCTACATCACCATTACCCCATCGCCCTAATTTCGTAACATCCTTGCAAATACTTTGGGGATCGTTGATTTCATTAAATGACATATTCAGCGAAAGTCTCAGGCGATTAGCTTGCGGCACAATATCCACAAAATTAGTTTCTGCTTTATAGGCAACATACAACTTAAAAAATTCCTCTGTTACGCAAGGATCGAGTGCAAGAACTTCTTTCCTGAAAGCTTCAAAAAGTTCGCGATTCTTTTTTGTTAAAAGGTATGGATGATCGTTGATGCTATATCCCAATGCTTCAGGTTTAGATTTAAAAGAATCAACTACACTAGCTTTCAATTTGGGATAAGCCCAAACATCTAAAGCAAGAGTAGATAAACGTTCAGCACGCTTACAAATAGTATCTTCATTCCATTCTTCAATTTGACTCAATCCTTGGTTCAAATTGAGAGGACTCTCCCTAAACCCTTTTTCCATATCACGTTTTTCTGAAAATAACCGATCGCTATATTCAGAGTTGTATCCAGTGAGTGTCAAGTTGCCCAATGTGTGCAAATAAGTTTGATGAACCCGTTTCCACTCTGAGCCTAATGTCGTTTTCCATGCTGTAGAAAGTTTTTCATTTTGAGGCATGATATGCTCAATGGTATATTCATCTATGGAGACACGCTCTTTCCTACCATAATTTTCAAGCCGACGAATCCAATAACTACGGTTGCGAAATTTATAAAGATCTTTGGTCTTTATTTCTCTTTTGAACTCATCATCATTGGGAAATCGTCGATAAGATGGTAGCAAAAGCAAATAAGACTGAATGCTCTCTAAGTGCTTTTCTTTATTGATTGATTTCGATAGAGTGGCAAACGTCTTATTCATTGAGTTGCTAGGAATAGCACAAACAGTACGCCTAAACACATAGGACTCAATTGTTTGGATCAAAATCAAGAAGTCTTTCTTTAATAATCTTTTGCAAACATAATCATGATAAAGCTCTAACAAAAGTGGATAGGTAACATCAACTTTTAACTCTCGTAGATCCTGAAAAGCAACTTTAAGCTGAGAATCCTGTTCTTTACCCAGTGCCATTGCACAAAAATAATTGGCAAAAGTATGGATATCCTTTACGAGATCTTCTACACCTGCTTGAGCAACATTCGGTGATCGTGAATGCTCCTTAAACGCTTCGTATACTCCACCAATATTTGGAATACTACCAGTTTTCACAGTGAGATAATGTCTCATAAATCCATCGAAATGGATGCCATAAGCCTCTTGACCAAATTCTATTTCCATTGGTCGCCAATACTTCTCATAGAGGCGCGTTTGCAAGCTTGGCTCTAATCCCATCAATACATAATTTCGGATTAGATCAGCTTGGCTGAGTTCTCGCCCAGTAGAATTCATACTCTCAAAAATAAGCTGCGGATTATCTTGATCGCGATTGAGGGCAATATCTACAACTACTAATTTAGAAAGTCCTTTACAAACTGTTGTTAGCTCACTCGGTTGATCGTTAAGCAGGGTCTCAAACAAGTTGAAATTTTCCATTACCCGAATAGAATGTTCTTTTGGCTGCTCACTATCCTCAAGAATATTGATAAGAGATTGCTTGTCAGCTTGCGAAAGAATGAGTTTGAAGTGCATCTCTCCATTTTCTTCTGGATTGAGTAAGTAATAGTTCCGCAACTTGCGCCGAGAAAATCCTTCAAAAAGTTCACTATCACCTAGAGCATTAGCTAAAGCTGCTATCAGTAATGTGACAGTTGTTAACCTCTGCTGTCCATCAATTACAAGTAGTTGCGATTGACTCGTAACTTGATATATCCCTTTCTCTATGTAAACTATAGAGCCAACAAAATGAGCAGATATACTATCGTCTGAGCCAGTACGCAGGATATCATCCCATAACTGCTTACATTCTTTCTCAGTCCATGAGTAAGTACGTTGATATATCGGTATTATGAATTGAGGAGACTTTTTGATGAATGCAAGTAAATTGGCTTCAGTGGCTTTCATTTGGATAATTATTTAGTGAATATTTGATTTACTTTAGATAGTCGCCCACCGCAAAACATCAGCCTGCTCCTGAGTCAGATGAACTGCTTCCCCCGGCGCAAACCCTCCTTGCGACCAAAGCATACCCATCCATCCCATCAAAGCAAGGCTTTTTCCCTATCTACCCTACTCTATGGGATAGCAACATTAACCTTTTTACCCATTCCCAAAGCAGAAGCCGCAACAAATTTTAACTGTCCGGGTCAATTTCCTCAAAACAGAATGCAGTTTTCTGTGAGTTATCTTGATGGCCGATTTACAACCATTACGTTAACTCCTCAAAGTG